>JBGPGQ010000026.1:0-17967 GCA_041483995.1 Bacteroidota bacterium | reverse complement strand
TGCTCGACCTTGAGCGCATCAATTCAGCGGCTGACGGCAAGGGGGCTCGCGATGTTCAGGCGC
Source organism: Bacteroidota bacterium (assembly GCA_041483995.1). GTDB lineage: Bacteria > Bacteroidota > Ignavibacteria > UBA10030 > UBA6906 > JBGPGQ01. The sequence continues at coordinate 17,904 of JBGPGQ010000026.1, read as the reverse complement.
AATTCCGGAAGTTTCGTAGTAGCGGCAGTATTTCAGAAATGATCACCGCATATGATAGTATGATCGGAGGCATGCTGACAAAGGACGGACACCTGTTTAAGTCCTTTGTCGGAGGCGGTGGAGAAGATCGATTCTTGGAAGAGGTAAACCGGATCAAAACGGTTCACCGCATGCTTGAACCTATTCTTCACATTGGTTTGGATACAACTGAGAACGAAGGGCACGCATCTCTGCTCCGGGTTACTCGTTGTCTCCTCTCTCTCTATCAACAGGTAGTCCAGCGTTACGATGGAAAGAAACGCGATGCAGGACAACTGGACTTTGAAGATTTGCAGATTCGAACAAAAGACCTTTTGCGTCATGAGGGGGTGAGAAGCCGGCTTGCTCAACGCTATAAATATATCATGGTTGATGAGTATCAGGATACAAATCTGCTACAGTACGAGATCCTACTCCCTTTGCTGGGGGATCTGATGAACGGAAACTTGTTTATCGTTGGCGATCCGAAGCAGTCAATCTATGGTTTCCGAAACGCTGATGTCTCGGTGTTTGAGCGGACAAGGAAGGATATTGCACACACATCTGGTGAAAGAGGCAGTGTTGTTCTGGGAGAAAGCTTTCGCCCGTTGCGGGATGTTGCTGCATTCGTGAATTTGCTGTTCTCAAGGCTTATGACAACGGAAAGAGGTGATAAGAGATATTCCAATGGATACAAGATTGAGTATGACCCGCTTGTAAAAGCCCGGTCAAATGATTCAACCGGAAGAGTTGAGTTGATACTGAGAAACGTCAACAATCATGAGAGCGAAAACACTCCTGCGGAAGGTGATCTCATAGCGCGGAGAATTCTTGAGTTATATCGCTCACAGTACATCGTGTTTGATAAGAATGAACGTTCACATCCGCTTTCTTTTATGGATGTTGCCATCCTTCTCAGGAGCCGGACGCCACTCCCGGGGATTGAGCAGGCGCTCGTTCGGTACAACATTCCCTATGTTGTCAGTGCCGGGATCGGGTACTTTCAAACGCAGGATATTTATGATTTCTTCAATTATTTTCAGTTTTTGCTCAACCCCGCCGATGATATTTCTCTCGTGGGAATCCTTCGCTCCCCATTTTTTGGAGTTTCTGATGCCGAACTCTTTGAAGGCTCTGACGGCCGCCACACAGGTTCGCTTTGGAAACATCTTACATCGCCGGACTCTGACTTCAATTCAATGTTATCGCTGCGTCACGCAATTTCCTTGTTAAGAGCTGATCTTGATGCTGGCCTGCGGTTGCCAGTACCTGAACTCATAGAGAGGATATTGAAGCAAACTTCTTACATCGGAAAGATTGCAGGTTCGGTTCGAGGGAAACAGAGCATGGCAAATCTCGAGAAACTTCAGCGGCTTGCCAGGCGGTATGAGGTGAGGGGCTTCACAAATTTATTTGATTTTGTCGGAAGATTAAAACGGCTTATTGAAAAGGAGGAAACGGAGGGACAGGGGATTATCGATTCACAAGGCGATGCAGTCCAGATCATGACGATTCATGCTTCGAAGGGGCTTGAATTCCCTGTCGTCGTAATCCCCAGTTTGGAAAGGGCTCTTCGAACAGATGAGAAACCGTATGTAAACGATCTTCTTGGAATTGGTATGTCGGTTGGACAAACACCTGACAACGAAATGGTTATACCGATTACAGAATACCTGAAACAAACAGGCCACAGCAAAAACGTTGCTGAAGAGCAGCGCGTTTTCTATGTGGCTTGTACGCGAGCCAGAGACATGCTAATTCTATCCGGAGTTCATACCAAGAGAAAGGACTCAGCAAGTTGTTTGAATTGGTTGATGAACTCTCTTGATCTTGATACTCAAGGTGAACGCAACTCTTTGGAGTTCTCTTGCGCAACAAGAGTTCTGAATACTGATACGTTAGGTAATACGATGGAGGCGATTGAAAGGCACAAGCTTCCCGTATACATCTTGCAACCATCTGATATTCCATACCAAGGTAAGTATCAACCCAGTGAGACACTGCAGAAAGAAAGCCCCAGTGTCAGGATTGAGCCGACACAAGGTCAAACAAAGGGGGAATTATTCTCTGTTACGCAGATAAGAACCTATCTGGAATGCCCTACGAAATACTATCTTCGTTATGTTCTTGGCTTGCCCGAACGGAAGCACGATAGAGAAAGGCCTCAAGGATCACCAACTGAAGTAAGGGGCTCTGCGGGGGACGTCAGGGGAAGAATTTTTCATGCAGTGATGGAAAGGATCGATACAGTAGGGAGCAGCGAGGATTTGATTCTTGATGAAGCCCGCAAACAGGCATCGCTTCTCTTGGCTCCCGGGTCATCTTTCGAGTCGACATACATTCACGAAATAGTCGCGATGGTCAAGCGGGTTGTTCACTCTGGTTTTTGGAAAACAGTTCCCGCCGGTGCCGCATCAAAAACGGAATTCAGTTTAACTTCGTCACTCGGCAGAGATTATGTAACAGGGTCAATCGATAGAGTTTATCAAGACAGGTCGGGGGTGTGGAATGTGCTTGATTACAAGACGGATCAAGTTACGACTGATAGCATTGCACAACATGCACTGCTCTATGAATCGCAGGTTACTCTTTATGCACTCCTCGTGCAGCGTTTTTTTTCTGCGGCTACAGTTCGAACGAATGTCTTGTTTACTTCTTGTGTGGAAGAGCCGATCCAACGGATTCACTCATCAGAAGATCTGGTAAGGTTTCAGACCCAAATGGAAGGCACTGTCGATCGGATTAGAAAATCGGAATATCGACATACAGGGGAGCAGTGTTCAATGTGCCCATTTTTCCCATCAAAATGCCCAGTATTTTCCACATAGCACTCTATGGAGCGGAGGACTAGCACATCGCCTTATTGAGTTACGCTACCCACCTAAAGTGTTGGTTTCAAATAGTTCTTGCATTTTACTTAAAAAATATATACTTAGCTACGGAATTTCATAAACCTGCCCTTCTAACGCAGTTTCGGAGTACACATGCCTGAACAATTTCGATACGAGAGTATTCTCGAAAGCATAAGTGGTGGTTTTTTTGCATTGGACAATGAGTTCATCATCACGTATTGGAACCATGCCGCTGAAAAGGGTACAGGACTCTCTTCTTCCGAAGTGATTGGAAAAAATGTTTTTCAAGTCTTCCCCAATGCAGCCGGCGCGATGCTTGGGGAAAAATACCGTCTTGCAATGACAACAAAAACGTTCCAGAGTTTCGAGACATCCTACAAAGACGAACGATTTGAAGCATGGTATGATGTGAGAATCTACCCCGCAGAGACCGGTCTCTCGGTTTTTTTCCAGGATATTACTGAGAAAAAGCGTGATCAGAGGCAGAAAGAGATACTTGTTGAGATTTCGGCTGCAATAAATTCATCGAAACATCTAGATGAGTTGTGTGTGCGAGCGGCTGAAAAAATCGCATTACTTTTTGAAGTACCGACAAAGTTCGTCTATGTTTATCTTTTTGATCCAAAGGGAAACGAAGTTCGTCTGGTCGCTCCAGCACTGTTCGATGTTGAATTCTCACAAGAAGTGGTTCATCAATATGTCGGCGCCGAGTCGGGGCATCTCCCGGCCCGGGCAGCATTTACTCGAGACACAATTCTCTCGGACCAGATCTCGCAGTGTACCGGTGCAGCACTGTTCCTTCAGGAAATGCAGGATCTTCATCTAAAGACCCTCATTGTGGCACCATTGGTTGTGCAATCGGAAATACAAGGTGTTCTGGAAGTGCTTACCATAACGGAAAAGAGCTTTGTTCAGGGGGAATTGGAACTCCTCTCGGTGATTGGCAACGAACTTGCGAGTGGCATGAGCCGTAAGCGTCTTATTGACGAATTGCGAACAAAAAATATAGAGTTGGAATCACAGACGCAAAAAACCGCAGAAGCGAGCGAGACCCTGAAAAAATTCCTGGCTACATTCAGTCATGAATTGCGTTCGCCGCTTAACTCCATTATCGGTTTCTCCGAGTTGCTGACAACCCAGTTTGAAGAGTTGCCTGCTGATTCAATCCAGGAGTTTACGAAGAATATCAACGTTAGTGGCAGACATCTACAACAAATCATCAACGATATTCTGGATTTGTCGAAAATCGAAGCCGGGAGAATGGACTTGCATATCGCAAGCTATCCGGTAGCGTATTTTCAAGAAAGTGTCCAGCGGGTGCTTGCATCTGCCATTGCGGAAAAGGGGATTCGCCTGGAATTTGCGTTATCGCCGGAATTTGAGGAAATCGTTGTTGATCAGACACGCTTCAAGCAAATCATTATCAACCTTGTTTCGAATGCCCTTAAATTCAGCAGCCCGTCAAGCACAGTAACTATTTCTTCCGAACGAGTTGGAAATGATATTCAATTTGAAGTGCGCGACTCAGGCATCGGAATCAGACCGGAAGAAATGGCTGGTTTGTTCAAACCGTTTAAGCAGGCCGAGAGCAACAAAGAAATGAATCATCAGGGAATGGGTCTTGGTCTCGCCATTACGAAAAAACTTGTAGAACTTCATGGTGGTAGCATTTGGATTGAGAGCGAATTGGGACATGGGACCAAGGTTTGCTTCCGGATTCCCATGATGATTGATTCAACTTCTGAGCGTCTGATGCATGCCGGAATGTTGCTTGATGCGTTGCAGCGTGGAAACGATTCAAGTGAGTCCAACGAAAAACCCCTCGCGCTGATTGTTGAAGATGCTCCTCACGCCTGTGAACTTCTTAAGATGCACATTGAGTCTGCCGGGTATAGAGTGGAAATTGCCAGGGATGGCAACGAAGCAGTGGAGATGGCGAAGCGACTCCATCCGCATGTCATAACGTTGGATCTGATGCTACCTCTCAAAGATGGTTGGCAAGTTTTGAAAGAACTCAAGCGACATCCGTTGTGCAAGCATATTCCTATCATTATTGTCTCGATCATGGATGAGAAAAACCTTGGGTTCAGTCTCGGTGCGGTAGATTATTTTGTCAAGCCTGTTAACAAAACTGACCTGCTTCAGGCGTTGGATAGGGTACGACTAGTCCCGACTGGTGGGAGTCGAAGGCCGACTATTCTGGTAATTGATGATGACCGGGCAGCTACAGATCTCATTGAAGTCATACTTGAAAACGAAGGCTACCATGTCCTCAAAGCCTTCCGTGGAAAAGATGGCGTTGAACTCGCAGTTCGTGAGCATCCCGACCTCATCATTCTTGACTTGATAATGCCTGAGCTTTCCGGTTTTAATGTTGCATATCAACTGAAGCAAATACCTGCAACCAGAGCGATACCCATCATCATTCTTACATCAATGGAGATTGATTCAAAAACTCAGGAACAGCTTGGAACGTTTGTTTCGGGATTGGTGAGCAAAGCGACGTTTACAAAAAAGGACCTCCTTAGAGAAATAAGTAATATTGAAAATACCCACTGATGAAGGAATTTGTACTTGACTGTAATGCAGGCAGATAGTATCTTGATTGAGTAAAACAAGTAAAACATCACAAAGGGTGACTGTATCAGTCGCGTAACTTACAAGAAGCCCCTTAGCGTTGGGCAGGTTGCTGCTATCTGCAGGGTAAGCAAGAAAACAGTGCTTAACTGGATCTACGATGATGCACTCAAGGCGTTTACAACGTATGGGGGTCATTATAGAGTGTGGCCAGCAAACATAAAAAAATTCCTGGATTCAGCAGGAATGGATATTCCATTCGATTTTGTTGATGATCGCAACACGCACGTCTTGATTATTGACGATGACATCAACTATGCACAAAGCTTGAAGAATGCGATAACAATCGAAATCCCCGGAGTAGAAGTCATTACAACTGACGATGGCTATGAAGGGTTGCTGTTAATTGGAGAAATCAAGCCACAATTGGTCGTACTCGATATTAAGATGCCCAAGGTCGATGGCTTCCAGGTCTTGGAACTGCTCAGGTCGAGGAAGATCGAACACGACATGAAGATTCTTGTTGTTTCTGGATACTTGGATGCCAAGACAAGACAACAGCTTTCAAAGACAGTGGTCGATTATGCAATGGATAAGCTTTCCGATCTTGATGCGATTATCAAGACAATCGTAGCAATAATGAAATCTGAAAAGCCGGAATTCACTGAAGCGCTAAAGCGATAGGACCTGCGGCGCATTCACGATTCGGTAACGCCAGCTCTAGTTTGCAACCTCGCCCAAACCTCGACGTATCTCTTATAGCGGCACCTTGACAATCAGCCAACCATCATATATTTTTTGAAAAAAACATGGCGGTTCATCTAAGAAATAATCGTTGTGTGAATGCATTGCTCGCATGTGCTCTTTGGGCCGGCTGTACTCAAGAACCAAAGCTGAGTACAGGTTCAGGAGAAGCGCTCAAATTATATACTGAGAGCGTGGACCTCTGGGAGAAATTCTACTACACAGAGGCCAAAGCTTCGCTTGATCGTGTGTTAAAGATCGATTCGACGTTTGCAATGGCATGGGCACGTCTTGCGCTGGTCGACCTCGGTGTCCAAGATGAGAATTCAGCAGGCATTGCCATGAGGAAGGCGATTCAGTACTCATCTTCTGCGACGCAACGCGAGCAACTATACATTCGCATGTGGGATCACAGAATCCACTTTGCGTACACAAAAGCTTCAGAAGTGGCTGACTCTCTGATTGACCTGTATCCGCGTGAGAAGGAAGCATACGTCTTCCGCGGAACGTTCTACGAACAAAACCAGAACCTCGACGCCGCAATTCGATTGTATCAGAAGGCGGCTGAGATAGATACGGCTTATGCCCACGCCGTGATGTTGCTGGGGTATGCATATTCCAGCGCAGGTGAACAGGAGAAAGCAATTGCCTGCATGGAACGGTACATCCGCCTCGCGCCCGATGCGGCCGATCCCCGTGCCAGCTATGCTGATCTTCTTCTCCGCGTCGGAAGGTACAATGAAGCTTTGGAGCAGTATAAGAAATCGTTGGAGCTCAAACCCGATTATTGGTATTCAATAAATCAGATTGGTAACATCTATGCCATACTGGGAAAACTCAAGGACTCAGCGGAGCAGTTGACGAAGGGGTTATCTTTCTTGCTTACAAGTACGCAGCTTGAAGCGTCAAAAATCACCATTGATGCTAATCTCAATTTCAAACGTGGAATGTATGAACAAGCTGTTCGACAGTATACAGAAGCCCTCAGTCTTGATTCGGCTAACGGCAAGGCGGGGTATGGACTGGCGTATGCACAATGCAAACTGAGGAAATTCAAGGATGCAGAACAAACCGCAGCGAGGATCAAACAAGAACTCGAAAGAAGAAACCTCATGGAGTCCCAGGCGATGCTTGAATTCCACCTCTTGCTTGCTTCTGTCTATACCGAAGAAGAAATGCTGGAAAAAGGAGAGGCAGAATGCAATCGGGCGTTTGATTTCAGCTCGCCACTTTCCCGACCTGCCGTATACCGACAGCTTGCTGAGATCAACCTGAAGAGAAGGGCATTCGAAGATGCATTTGATGCCTGCGAAGAGGCCTTGAGCATTAATCCTAATTCTCCGTCGGCCCTTCTTGTGCTCACTCGAGTGTATGCTGCACAGGGAAATTCACGCATGACGAAGGAAATCGGAAACCGGCTCCTTAACCTCTGGAAGGATGCGGATGCTGATTTCCAGGATCTTGTGAAACTCCGCAAGCTACTTGCCGGGCAACATCAAGTGTAACGAACTCAAACTATGGGCTTTAATTGTGGCATTGTTGGGCTTCCCAACGTGGGGAAATCCACTCTCTTTAATGCAATAACGGCAGCGGGTGCCGAAGCGGCTAACTATCCATTCTGTACGATCGAACCCAATGTTGGCATCGTTGCAATCCCCGATGAACGCATCGACGCACTTGCCGCGATGTATCACCCGCCCAAAATAATTCCTTCAATGATTGAGTTTGTTGATATCGCCGGACTCGTGAAGGGTGCAAGTCAAGGCGAAGGGCTTGGTAACCAGTTTCTTTCCCACATACGCGAAGTGGACGCGATCGCGCATGTTGTCCGATGTTTTGATGATTCGAATGTTGTTCATGTTGACGGTAGTGTTAATCCTCAACGCGACATAGAAGTCATTGAGGCGGAGCTGATATTCAAGGACCTTGAAACTGCTGAAAAGAGGTATGGTGAGGCCGACCGGAAGACAAAGACAGGCGACAAAAAACTAAGAGCCGAGGCTGACCTATACGGCAGGGTACGTACCCATCTACTTACAGGGAGATTGGTTCGATACTTTGAAACACAAAACGATGATGAAGGAATCTGGCTGCGTGACCTGCATTTGCTCACGAACAAGCCGGTGATGTATGTTTGTAATGTCCACGAGGCCGATATTTCAGTGGGAAATGAATATGTCAAGATCGTCCGTGAGATTGCTGCAAAGGAGGGAGCAAAGGTGGTAACAGTAAGCGCCGCGGTTGAGGCCGAAGTGGCGGAGTTGCCCGTCAACGAACGAAAGGGATTTCTGGATAGCCTCGGATTAAGCGAGTCGGGGCTGAACAAAGTTGTACGTGAAGGGTATTCTCTCTTGCAGTTGATTACATTTTTTACTGCAGGTCCGAAAGAAGTGCATGCGTGGACGGTTCGAAAAGGAGCCACTGCCCCGGAAGCTGCCGGCGTCATTCATTCCGATTTCGAGAAGGGGTTTATCCGCGCAGAGATTATGAAATTCCAGGATCTCGCAAAACTTGGATCCGAAGTGGCAGTCAAAGAACAAGGGCTTCTGCATATCGAAGGGCGGGAGTACGTGATCGAAGATGGGGACATCGTGCATTTCAGATTTAACGTCTAGTATTCATCACAACTCACTTCATCAGATTAGCACACTAAAAAGGCAAGCTGGTAGCTTGCCTTTTTAGTAGCGACTTATGTGCAGAGACCTCTTTATGTTTACGCTGGCATACCCAGTTTTTTCTTTGCTTCGCCTGACATCATTGAGGGTGACCATGCCGGCTGCCATACGATGCGAACGTCAGCGTCCTTTACACCGGGCACCTTCAGTACTCGGTTGCGAACATTCTGCGATATGATCCCGCTCATGCCGCAACCTGGAGATGTCAGAGTCATCTTCACACCCACCCAGTCGTCAATGATCTTCACATCATAGATCAGTCCTAAATCAACAAGGTTCACAGGTATTTCCGGATCGTAGCATTCGCGCAACGCGTCGTAAATGACAGCTTCAGAGATTGCTGCTGTGTTTTGTTCTTCCATACCGGGCTCCAATGTTGTTCTGTGTATAAGATATTCCTTTCCCGAAGGAGTGTCAAGCGAGCCAGATGCTTTGTTCTTCGCGGAAAGATGGTAAGAAGCCTCGCTTTGTGCATATATGCCGGCTCCTATCTGGTAAACCATAATTCCTTGATGATCAGTACCAACATTACGGCATAACAGAGAAAAAGCGAGGCACCGGAGATGATGACAAGCCAACTGAAGTGTGGTGACACATAACGAACGAGCACAATGCCGCCAAGCGTTGTCACAATTGCTACCAATGGTTCAACCATCAGGAAGCATTTCACACGTTCCGAGACTATGGAGGAAAAATAGAAGATGGATCCGACGGCGAAAAACACCAATGCAAGAGACAACACATGATTATGTATGAAGATAAACATATCGTTAACTGATTTTGCATATTTTATTTCCGGTTGGATGGCAGAATTTTCGTTGCCGAGGAGTTGCTCTTGTATACCCTGCGATGTAAAAGATGTTGTATGATCAACAAAGAACAAGCCGATGGCGTAGCCGGCGGTTAGAACAAGCAGGAACGCTGTGATAAACAGGCGCAACGTTGGGTCTGCATTTCGGAGATGGAACGTAGTCATCGTAGCTGATCCCTTACCACGTGAAAAAGAGCTGAAACCTTTCTGACCCCAGTAGTGACTGCATTTGTCGAGATGGTGGCTCCCGTGATGTTTCTAATCTCACTTCCGACTCTTAGGTTGTCATTGTACGACTTTCCCTCAAACTGTTTGCGGAAGCTTTTGTAACCAACTTCGCCGCCATACGCTTCTCGATATGCGAGAATCTCCACAGCTCTGATCCGTTCGGAATCATCAAAGACAACCATGTATGTGATTGGTTGTTCCTTCCCGAAAACGTTGTCGAGAACGGCATACATTCTTCTATTGTCAATTGACATGCATTGGATATTCACCTTTGTGGCAATATACGCTGTACCGGCAAGGTGTAGAATGGAAGCGCGCAGCGAGTCTGATAGTGCCACTGTTTTTGTCCGAATGTCGGTTGATTCGCCATAGAGGTCGCGCAGTTTCTGTTCAGCCAGTTCCCTTTCGTGTTGGGCGACCACCGGCCGGGCAAACGTCGGTATCATGATAAGAATGAGAAAATAAAATCGCATACAATGTTAGAGAGATTCCAAAAACCTCACACGTGCTTCCCAGTCTGGACGGTGAAGATTGCTCGTGGGAAAGCAAGGATTCGTTTAGAAGCTATATCCAAGTCCAAAACGGAAGAAATTTGTTTGGCCCTTCTTGGCCTTGTTGCGTTCGAGAGAGTAATCCGTCTTTATGACAACGTTCGATACCGGTTTATATGTTAATCCCATGATCAGGTAGGTCTGATTGTAGAAATCGTTCCTTACAAGAGGGGCGGCAACTGAGGAATGCAAGTCGAAACTCTCGTAGCGAACGAAAGGGAGGAATTGAGAGGATGAACTGCTGCATATGTGTGGCATTATATCATACGCAAACTCTGCATAACCGCCCATCTGTGATTTGCCTATATCTGATCCGTAAAGAGAATTTATTTTTCCGGCATCAGGAATCCGAATAACTGCTCCAACTCCTCTAAAGTAAAGATTGCGGTAATTGTATTGTGCATCTGCTGCAAGGATGGCAACTGGTGCACCGAACGGCCCTGTTGCAAGTGCAGTATCTCCCGCTGAAGTGCCGCCGTAGTAAAACGCACCGCCAAGTTTTAACCCCTTGTTTACATATTCCAATTTGCCAGTGACAGCGATGCTGTTCGCGTTGGCATTGCGTCCTTCGAAGCGCCCTTCGCGAATTCCTTCGTCACCCCCAAATCCCTTTGCCTGCAGACCGTTCACGATCGAGAGTTTATAAGAGAGGCCATCGACAGCGACAATATTTCCAAATACTCCGACGCCGATTTCACGCCAGGTGGCGGGAATAAGTTTGGTTTCGAGGAATGGCCGCTCGACCCCATTGAATGTTGGTGGCTCATGTGTTTCGTTAATAATGCCGATTGCCGGAATGAACAAACCAGCTCTTATTCCGAATGAAGGTGAAATCCGGAAGTCGATATACGCCTGCTCAAGTGCTACTTCTCCGCCGTCTTCGCCACCGGCAACTTTTGCGTCTTCGACTTCAAATTCCGATTTGAATGTAATGTTCTCATTGAACGAATGGGAGAGGAACAGAACAAAACGGGAGAGATTTGCCCGGGCATCTTTTGATTCGGTGTCGTAGCCGTAGTGAATTTCACCATAGCCGCCGATCGTTGTATGTTCAAGAAATGAATTCAATGAATATCGTTGATGTGTTTCGCTTGTATCGGATTGTTGAGCATTCACCCTGAATGAAGTCAAAACCAGACACAGTACGAGAGCCCATCCGCTAGCACGAAATGGTTGGGAAGTGAGAAACCGGGTCTGTAGAGGCATGGCTATCTCCCATGAAATGGGGGATTGGTTTTTGATCCTCACATCCATTCCTTGACAAACCTTTGTCACTTCGCTATATTTAGAAGGGAAAGAGCACATCGTTTCGGCGGTGTGAGGACTTTTTTCCTGTTTGTCGAGCGTGCTTATCAAACAACCTTTGGCGAGGTCCCTGCATAAGCAGGGTGAGAGCACGCTCCTTTTATTTATGTTAAGTTTTGTTCAGAGATTCCGTACGCAATTCTTTCCTAATGGAGCGCGGAATCTTTTTGAGGGTATTTGTTGAACAGCCACAGTCATGTCCGCAGGGTCTCAGTTTTGCCAGTCGACGTTTTCTTAGTTCTGATCTTGCCAACAGCACAGCGCTTATACCTACAATTAACAGAGATGTCACCTGTTGCCAGTCCACGTCATCCTCCTAAACCGAAGAATAATCCAGCGCGGTAAACAACAAACGTTACTGAGTATGCAAGCGCGGTCATGTACCCGATTTGAAACAATGGCCATTTCCATCCATTGGTTTCCCGTCGCATTACTGCGACTGTCGACATGCATTGCATTGCGAATACATAATAGACCATGAGACAAAGAGCAGTCAAGACGGTGAACGTGTGCGTTCCGGTTACGGGGTTTTTGTCTTCCTGCAATTGTTGGCGCAATGATACGCTACCATTGTTTTCACCGGTGTTCTGAATGTTATAGATTGTTCCCATTGTACTTACAAATACCTCCCGCTGAAGGATTGAGCCTACAAGTCCGATTCCGATCTTCCAATCAAACCCGAGTGGCGCGATCAGAGGCTCTATAAGATGTCCTGCCTTGCCTGCGAAGCTATGTGTAAGTCTTTCTGATGGCGTTGCATTTTCAAGTTTTGGATAGCTTGCAAGGAACCAAAGGATGATGGATACGCCCAAAATAATAGTGCCTGCTCGTTTGAGAAACAGTTTGGAACGTTCCCACATTTGTAGCAGTACTGATTTGATCGATGGAACCCTGTAAGGGGGGAGTTCCATGATAAAAACAGGTACGGAACCCCTCAGCAGTGTTTTCTTGAATAACCAAGCCATCGCCAATGCAGCGGTGAGACCGAGTAAATACATTGAGAGGATCGTGAGTCCGGGAAGGGAGATGAACCCAAGAATATTTCTGTTTGGAATAAATGCTGCAATCAGGAGTGTGTATACCGGCAAGCGCGCACTGCAACTCATCAGCGGTGTGACGAGCATAGTGACAAGACGGTCTTTGGGGTTCTCTATTGTTCTTGTAGCCATAATGCCGGGAATTGCACAGGCGAACGAGCTGAGCATTGGGATGAATGATTTGCCGTGGAGTCCTACTTTGCTCATGAGACGGTCCATAATGAAGGCTGCGCGAGCCATATAACCCGTGTCTTCCAACAGCCCTAGAAATAGAAACAAAAAGAGAATTTGAGGAAGAAACGTCACGACGGCGGCCACGCCAGCAAGCCCCCCGTTTACGATGAGTTCTCTGAGATCACCCGGAGGCATTTGCGTCGTTATTTTCTGTCCGACCGAATCAAATGCGTTCCCAATGAGTTCCATGGGAAGGTCTGCCCATGCGAAAATGGTTTGGAACAGTATTCCCATTAGTCCAAGGAAGATTACAAAACCCCAAACCTTGTGAGTGACTATCAAGTCAATCTTGTCACTCATATTCATGTCGGATCGGTATGTCTGCGATACGCAGGTAACATACACTCTCTTGATCCACTCGTAGCGTGATTCCACGAAAACCGATTGCCGATCAATTCCAAGAAACTCAAGGCGCTGATGGTCTTTTTTTACATGCTCAAGCAGCTCGGGTGCAAAGCGGTCCATGTGATCCAGCAGTGCACCTTCTGAGGTCAAGAGTGTAATAGCCTCATGGAAGGCGACGGGAGAACTAAGATGATGATGTTTTTCCAGTAGTCCAACCAGTTCATCACACTCCTTTTGAACTTCATCGGGCATCTGCCATTGCCTTGAATGACCATTTGCCTTCGTGGTTTTCGAGATAGACTTCTTGAGCTCGACAATGCCAATTCCTTTACTTGCAACTATTGGAACAACGCAAACGCCAAGCTCTTTTTCCAACACTGTAACATCAATGATTATTCGCTCATGCTCGGCAATATCCATCATGTTGAGGGCAATTACTATTGGTAGCTGTCTATCAATAATTTGGCTAACAAGGTAGAGATTGCGTTCAAGATTGCTCGCATCAACAACGCAAATAATCATTTCCGGGGTGGGTGTGTGCATGGCTCGTCCAAGCAATATGTCCACTGCAACCTTTTCGTCGGGAGAATTTGCAGTAAGACTATATACCCCGGGCAAATCAAGAAGCAAGGCCTCCGAATCATCATCAAAGGTAATGAACCCCTCCTTTTTCTCAACAGTGACGCCCGGGTAGTTTGCTACCTTTTGACGCATGCCGGTTAGGGCATTAAATAGAGTAGTCTTACCGCAATTTGGGTTCCCAATAAGTGCGATTGTGCGGGTATGAACAAGAGCGGTTACCGACGTCATAGTAAACCTTTTGTCACGATAACGTTCTCAGCTTCGATACGCCGGAGTGATAGACGGTACCCCTTAACTCGGACCTCGATTGGGTCTCCCATTGGTGCAAATCGGACTAGGTGAATGACAGTTCCTTTGATCAGACCCATCTCCAGCAGTCTCTGACGTACGCTTGGTCTGTCGTTGCTAATTCTCTCAATCGTAGCATTTTCGCCTGGAGACAGCGTATTTAGCGAAGTCTCTGCCATAAAATATTGTCCTGATCAAATGGGTGAAACGACGATTTCATTCGCCAAATCCTTCGTTAGGCCTATGCGCGTATTGCAAATCTCACAGATAATGTTGCTGTGTCCCATCATGATGCAGCGAACGATCGCGTTTTCAAATAGACCCATTTCTCGTAACCTGTTGCATATGTGTGGTCGTGATTGAAGGTGACATATCCTCACCTGCCGCCCTATGGGTGCTTCGTTCAAAGTCATCGAGTGATTGAGATTCATTTTTTTGCTATTCCTTCTTTCTGCATTTTGCACACGTGCCGAATACTTGAAGTGTGGAACTTTGTGCGTTGAAATCCTTCTCGGTGCAAACTTCGCCTTGGATCTGTTCCAGTTTGTTACTAACAAATTCAATGATATCGCCACAGTTGAGGCAAATCAAGTGATGGTGATGAGGTCGTCCAAACGCCTTTTCATACCGCGACGTGTTTTCTGCAAAACGATACTTTGAGACTAGACCGCAGTCCTTTAAGAGATCCAAAGTGTTATAGACGGTCGCTCTTGAAACTTTTACACCATTTGTTATGAGGCGATAGTATAACGCATCTGCGTCAAAGTGACCTTGAATTTGCAAGACAGCATCTAGAATCGCGAATCGTTCTGGCGTAGCGCGATGCTTTCCGGTTGTCTTGAGGTGGTTGGTTAAGATTTCGTGTGCAGATTGCAAATCCATGTCGCGCTCTTATTTAGATTTAGTCTAAATAAAAATAAGAAATATGATGGCCTTTGTCAAGAAAAATAACCAAAGAAGCCTCCTCAAACAGAGAGATCGTTCCCGAGATTTGATTAGAAACAGAAGTAGCAAAGCTGAGAATTTTGCAAATTTTGCTTGCTTATTTTCTTCACTTTGATATATTAACCGATGTCTATTCTTAACTGTATCTTCTAATCTTACTCGTTAATGGAGTGCTATAAGATACTGTTTTTAAAAGGAAGTGTCTCTGCTGAGAGATTGTAATAGGCTTGTTTTGGGCTGAATGCTCGAACATACGTTCTTTTCTGTTGCGATGGTTAACCAAATTGGCATGGCAAGTTTCGTATAGCCCAACAAGAAGAATTCTATGCAAACAAAGTTGATCAAACAATTGATGGCTAAATGATCTTAAAAAATGGACAGGAATTTGTTTGTTCTAACAGAAATCAAACTTAGTTACTTACTAATTCAAAAGGAGGTACACAGATGAGCAGATTGCAAGAGTTAAAGGATTTGGTGCAGAGCTTTGAGAAGGACTTCATCAAATTCTATGACAAGGGGAATAAATCGGCTGGGACGCGAGTTCGAAAGTCGATGAACGAACTAAAGAAAAAGGCACAAGAGGTTCGCAAGGAGGTCCAAGAGATAAAGGCCCAAGCCAAGAATAGTGGTGCTTAGCTGATTTCCCGTAATTACTTGCATTTAGTAGCTGAAAGGAAAGAGAAGGAGATGGATTCCCCGGGGCTGCGGTGGGATGGCCATTTGGGAGTTTGTCTCCTTCATCCAATACTATCTCATCTGTGGTTTGATAACAAAAACCCACCATACGGTGGGTTTTTGTTATCGTATTTTCCAGGATTGTCTTCTTTGGCTATCCCTGTTCTAACATCGTTCGTTGTGCGCGTCTAACAGCCTTCACCTTTTTCATTCTCTTTTTTACAGAAGGCTTGGTAAAAAAAGCACGTTTTTTGAACTCCTTCAAGATTCCCGAGCGCTCGTATTTTTTCTTGAAGCGTTTGATGGCGCGGTCAATTGGTTCATTTTCTGCAACAACTATGCCGACCAAATTAAATCACCTCCTCGGATAACAAAAAACACTTGTTTGTAAGTAACTTATCAACTCCGTTCAGTTGTTTCAACCACGCTCTCAAGAAGTCTTCGTTCACCAAGTTTTTCAAATGACACAACGATAGCCCGAGCTCCACCAGATGTTCGCTCTTTTGAGACAATCTTGCCAATATCGTCCCACTCCGAATGGAAAATTGCCTGTCCAATGTTATAGGTGTTTTCTGGCCTGTATTCGGAACAACTGGAACGTTCAAGCTTTCTCTTGCCATCTTCTTGGATTCTCTTCAACTCAACCAGATCAATCAAGGAAGCATGGCGGCATCTTATGCAACGATACCATGTTTTTTCCGGTTGAGCCTCAACTGCACCTATTATCTCCATCTTTGTCAACCGTTCACAATGGTTACAGAATTGGGAAATGTGTTTTCCCCTTGCCATGTTAACCTCCGAGTCCTAAAATAAATAGCAAAAAAGCCTGACGAGCGATTTGGAAATTTCTCAAGCGGTAGGCTTAACCTTGTATAATCTACTTGATTTCCGCTTTGAAGTCAACCGTTAACTTCGGCCATATCCCACTTCTGCACAATTTGACCGTTTAGTAGACTCATTATAACCTTGTGCTTTAGAGGGGTTTTGTCTATCTTCTCTGAAATGCTGTCAGGGCCCTTAGCTCAGTTGGTTAGAGCAGCAGACTCATAATCTGCGGGTCGTAGGTTCGAGCCCTACAGGGCCCACATTGTTTGAGTCTTCCCACCCAGATTGAACCGCATAGGTTTTCCTGTAAATTCTCCCGCTACCAGTAATTATTACATCATTACGTGATCGAATAGTCGGCGTTTGCGATACGCTATTTGAACTATTCCTTTTGGCGCAGGCTTTGCTACACGTCATGGAGAATAACTCATTATTGGTCTGTACGCATAGCAAACGGAAAAAATTATGAAAATCTTGGTCGTTGATGACAACCAGGGGTATCTAAATGTAATGGGGGATGTGCTCAAAGATTCCGGATATGAGGTATATCTTGCAGAGGACGGAAAGCAAGCACGTGAGTTCATAGAGGAAAGGAGCATCGATCTAATCATCTCCGATGTCTTTATGCCAACATTGGATGGAGTGAGATTCCATAGCTATGTTCGCGAATTTACAGACGCACAGAACATTCCCTTCATTTTTGTTTCAGGATACGATGACGAACACACGCGTGGCTTGGTCGTTGATTCGAACCTCGACTTTTTTTTCAGTAAGACTACACCGGTTGAAACTATTATTGAATTGGTTGAGAGGTTCAACAAGGATAGGCAACCGAAAGTTGTGTGATGCATTTGCAATGACAGACAAACTTTTTCTCTACGGGAAAGTTGCTAACAAAAGGAAACACTAATGTCTACACTTGATGAAAGCACGAACCCGGAAGACAACACTGGCATCGGGCCCTCAACGGAAGAAATAGACGCAAAAACATCGAATCCGTCTCTGGGGAAGACTCCCAGCTCGGCCGCAATTTCTCGGCCGTTCATGACCTCTTTCTTGGAGCACTTAGTTCGTAACAAGATTGTAACAGAAGAAATTGCTGTTCAAGCTTCTTCCCGCAAGCCTGACCAAAATGGAAAATCACGGCGCAGTTTGGTTGACACTCTTGTTGAAGAGTTTGCCATATCGCGCGATGTCCTTCACGCAGAGGTT
>JBGPGQ010000025.1:0-18502 GCA_041483995.1 Bacteroidota bacterium | reverse complement strand
AATTGCAGCCCAAGTAGAGAAATCATGGGACAAGGTAGAGAGGGTGTATACAAACAGAACCGAGACAGAGAGGTACTCAACCACAGCAATCGGTGGCAATGCTTATCTCGGTGTTGAGTATTGGTTTGTCGATCACATTTCCCTTTCTGGTGAACAGAGCATTTCGTTAAAGTACTCTATGTTCCGTGACTCAAAGGTATTCCAGATTGGAAACTCAACATCATCACTGCTGCTATCAGTCTATTTCTGAGCTTCTATTGCACAAACTAACGGCGCATAACACGCAGCACAACTCGCTCACTCATTTGGTAAGGGTTTGCTTGTTCCATGTTCGGCTCGATTCAAAAGTGTTCGCTAACCGGCTCGCACAATCCTATACAAAGCGCTCGCCGTTTTGTTGTGCTGCGAGACGTTATGCGTCATGCACAGCGGCGTCCGTGAAAGGAAAAACCGAATGAACCGACATTTCATATTCTTCTGGTACATCACAGTTTCCTGTTGCTACTCGTTTGCTCAGGATGGCGGTATTGCGGAGAGACACGACATAACCCTTCCGGATACAACAGTTGCGCGACTCGAACAACGGTGGGTTGGGGCTCGACAAAAGCTGCAGGATGTTAAGTTGGAATCTATCACGTATTTGTCCAACGGGCTCAGGGTCAAAGGATATATCGCAACTCCGCGAACACCGGGAAAATACCCTTGCGTAATTTTCAACCGGGGAGGGAACAGTGAATTTGGCGCATTGAGCGATACAAGGGCAGCACGGCTTCTGGTTAATATGGCTTCATGGGGATACGTTGCTGTGGCGACTCAATATCGTGGCAACGGAGGAGGCGAGGGAACGGAAGAGTTCGGGGGAAAAGACGTGAACGATGTGCTCAACCTTATTCCCCTGCTTGCACGCGAATCCAGCGCCGACACCTCTCGCATCGGCATGTACGGATGGAGCCGGGGAGGCATGATGACATATCTTGCTCTGACAAAAACATGCCGCTTCAAAGCCGCCATTGTCGGGTCCGGAATGGCTGATTTGCTGGAGACCCGGACGGTGCGAAAGGAGATGGACACGGTCTTTGCACGGCTTATTCCAGGATACAATGAAGCGAGAGACTCGGTATTACAAATTCGATCGGCACTCTACTGGCCGGATAAAATCTGCAAATCGACTCCGCTACTTATTTTTCAAGGAAGCGCAGATTGGAGAGTTCCGCCAAAACAAGTCCTGGATTTCACCCGTAAATTGTATGAAACGAAGCATCCCTTTCGGTTCGTGTTCTTCGAAGGGGGACAACACTCTCTCTCCGAATATTCCTCCGAAGTTGATGAGATGGCGAAGGAGTTTCTAGATAGGTATGTACGAGACGGAATACAATGGCCAAGTCTTGAGCCTCACGGGAATTAGAATGAAATATTCGCCCCTGTGTACGAACGCATAACAGCGACAAACTGCGTCGCTCACTTGTTTGGTAAGAGCGAACTCAGTGGAGTTCGCTCCACGCCGCACGCAATCATAAAGAGCGTGGAGTGCAGCGCGGCGTTGTGCCTGCACAGGTTAGGTGGCACAGCGCATAGCTCACCGAAACGTTACCCGATGCCTCTTCGCCCTTGCACAAAAGAAAACTTTTCCCTATATTTCTCCCACTCCAAAACGTCAAACCAAGGTACTCCAATGGCAAAAATGTGTGATATCTGCGGAAAGAAGCCGGTAAGCGGCAATAATATCAGTCATGCACATAACAAGACTCGTCGAAGGTGGCTGCCCAACTTGCAACACGTACACGCAAGTGTGAACGGGCGGACGACAAAGCTACGAGTGTGCACGACCTGCATCAAGTCCAATAGAGTGTCAAAGGCTGCCTAAAAACAGCTCATAGGTCTCCCACAAGCCATCTCCGTAACGTTGATGGCTTTTCTATTTTGAATACCACCCATCAATATTGTAAATTACGGCGTGCGAAAACTTGAACTACAACTCAACCTACCCAACCAGCTCACACTGTTGCGCGTGGTTCTGGCGCCTGTGTTTGTCGCACTCTTGCTTTCCGAGTCATCATTTAATAAACAAATCTCCCTCATCGTCTTCATTATAGCTGCGCTGACTGATTGGTATGATGGCTGGGTTGCGCGCAAATGGGGGTACACGACACATTGGGGAAAATTTCTGGATCCGCTTGCTGACAAGGTCCTTTCATCGGCTGCGTTGCTTGTGTTTGTGTACCTCGGGTTGATCGATGCATGGATGGTCTGGGTGGTGGTCTTGCGTGACTTCCTTATTACCGGACTCCGCAGCTATGCTGAATACAAAGATCAACCTATCGTTACATCGAAAACCGCACAGGCAAAAACGTTCGGACAGTTCGTCGTCATTTACTACATTTTGATTTTGTATGTGGGACAGAGCATCCCGATGATCAACGTCAAGTACGGAGATACAATCGAGACGTTGATGCATCCACAGGTTCTTTTCGGAATGATGCTGGTTGTAACGCTCTCAACAGTCGGGACAGGTGTAGCCTATCTTTTTGATAACAGAAAGTTCTTGCGGGAAATGTATCATGGCCTCACAGCAAACGGACAGGGATAGCAACAAGGATTCGCAGCGGCTTCCCTTCTTCGCCGCCTTCCTTGCAACCGGATTTTACTCCGGATACATTCCATGGGCATCGGGAACATTCGGATCTCTTGTCGGAGTATTGCTCTATATGATTCCTGGCGCCGAAACCGCTACAACACTTGGCATCTTGGTTCTGGTCGGATTTTTTGCGGGAGTTTTCACATCTGCAAAAGTTGCTGCCATCTATGGGCATCGTCTTACAAAAACAGCAGAACTGGCAAAAGCAACATTCCAGCCCGGATCGCATGAGGTGCCCGACCCGTCCATCATCGTCATCGATGAAATTGTGGGGATGTGGATTTCCCTGATGTTCCTGCCCAAGTCTCTTCCCGTCATCCTGATCGCCTTCGTGGCATTCCGTGCCTTCGATATTGTGAAACCATATCCCGCACGTCAACTGGAAAAAATCCCGAATGGCTGGGGAATTATGTTGGATGATGTTGTGGCAGGGGTCTACGCGAACGTTGCCACTATGATCGTTTATCAACTGATCCAGGGAACAATTGTGTAACGGCTTCTTAGCAGCCGAAATCGCAGGAAGGCGCGCGGGCGAACCAACTAGATTCTCGATGAACGTACTTTATGACGAACGGTGGGTTGCGATTGCGTCCCGACAAGTCGGGATTTGCCTACTTTCTTTCCCGGAAAGGTGTGGCAAACCGTTGCCGAACAGTTTTGATTTATTTGAGCCGACATGAGAGCAGAAATAATAACCATAGGCGATGAGCTCCTCATCGGTCAGGTCATCAACACCAATCAAGCCTACATGGCCGAAAAGTTGAACGATATCGGCGCCTTTGTCGACCGGATGGTAACTGTGGGCGATGACGAAAAAGCCATCCTCGATGCATTTGCTGAAGCATGGAAACGAAGTGGCGTCGTGATTGTCACTGGAGGTCTTGGCCCAACACACGATGACATCACCAAGAAGGCAGTGTGCAAGTTCTTCAACTCCGATCTTGAAAGTAACCCGGAAGTGCGTGTATACGTCGAGACGATTATGAAGAAACGCAACATCCCCTGGACACCCGCTACGGAAGAACAAACAATGTTTCCAAAAAAAGCTACGCTCGTTCCGAACCCGGTCGGTACGGCAGCAGCGATGCGGTTTGAAGAAAACGGCAAGTACTTTTTTGTGCTGCCGGGCGTTCCGTTCGAGATGGAGGCGATCATCACTCAGAGCGTGATTCCATTTCTTTCTGACAAGATAAAAGGTTCCGTTATCCGCCACCTAACACTACGGACAACTGGGATTGCAGAAAGTCTCCTTGCCCGTCAACTCGGCAACTTGGATGAAATCCTGCAGGGGGCAAAACTTGCCTTCCTACCTTCTCCGACTGGCGTACGCATGCGAATCACCGTTCATGATAGTCTTGCCGCGGTCGCCGACCAAAGGGTCAAGGATGTTGAAGAACGCATTCGAGCGAAAGTACAGAAATACATCCACGCAACAGGTGAAGAAGAACTCGGAGAAACGCTCGGCAAAATTCTCACAGAAAAAGGGCTCACAATAGCCGTAGCCGAATCGTGTACAGGGGGACTCATTGCAGACCGCATCACAAATGTAAGCGGAAGTTCGAGTTACTTCGAACGGGGAGTGATCGCCTACAGCAATCAATCCAAAGTCGACCTGCTCGACGTACCAGCTGAGTTGATTGAGAAACATGGTGCGGTGAGCAAGGAAGTTGCCGGGGCAATGGCTGAAGGTATACGACGGGTCTCAAGGACGGACATCGGTTTGTCGACCACGGGAATCGCCGGACCCACGGGAGGCACCCCTGAAAAACCGGTCGGCATGGTTTGGATTGGATATTCGGATGCGCACGGAACGATTGCACTCAAGTTCAATTTTGGCGACAATCGTGTTCGAACTAAAGAGCGGGCCGCACAAGCAGCGCTGGAGCTCGTGAGGAGAAGGATTTTGAAGATTGAATGAACCAAACCCTCGATTCTGACCGTGCCAACCCTCCGTCTCTTCATTGCCATCGATACACCACCGGAAATCAAGCCTCAAATAGCTGCAATCCGTGATCGCCTCGAGGAATCCAGGGCTGATGTGAAATGGGAAGCAGATAATAAGTTCCACGCTACGCTCAAGTTTCTTGGCGAAACAGATGACCAACTGTTACCTGAAATCGTTTCTTCTATTGAGGGCATCGACCGGACAAAAGCCCAGCTTTTAGTGAAGTACACCGGAATAGGCTGCTTCCCGAACAGGCGAGATCCAAAGGTTATTTGGGTTGGGATTGAAGACTTGAGGGGAAACCTAGCTTCTCTGCAAGAAGGAATCAAAGTTGTGTTGGCGCCGTTTGGATTTGAACGGGATGAGAAAACATTCCATCCTCATGTAACAATCGGCAGAGTGAAAGGCGAAAGAGGAATCAAAAGCTTGCTTCGGATGATGGAATCAATTACCTTTGAGAGCCAACCGGTAACGATACGTGAAGTAGTGCTGATCAAAAGTGAATTGAAGCCAAGCGGGTCTGAGTATACCATCCTGAAGTCGATTCCACTGAATGCCTGACTGCTGGCACACGGCATTACGTATGGCAACAACTAAAACGAAACCCACGAATTATATTTCAAATCAAATCTTTAGGAGATAGTTATGTCAGAGGATAAGGACGCAAAACTCCAGGCGCTGAAAATCGCCATCGAGCAAATTGAAAAGCAGCACGGTAAAGGCTCGGTCATGCGATTGGGTGAAGGCCCGATAGCACAGATTGATGTTATCTCCACCGGATCGATCTCCCTGGACGCAGCGCTCGGCATTGGCGGCATCCCGCGTGGCCGTGTCGTCGAGATCTTTGGTCCTGAATCTTCCGGCAAAACAACGCTCTGCCTTCACATCATTGCCGAGGCACAGAAGACTGGCGGCATCGCTGCGTTTATCGACGCCGAACACGCTCTGGACATGAGCTACGCAAAGAAGTTGGGCGTGGACGTCAACAACCTCCTGCTATCGCAGCCGGAGTTTGGCGAACAAGCTCTCGAGATCGTGGAGACGCTCGTGCGCAGCAACGCGCTAGATGTCATCGTGATTGACTCCGTAGCCGCACTGACGCCGCGGGCGGAAATCGAAGGCGAGATGGGCGACCCGACCATGGGTGTTCAGGCGAGACTCATGTCGCAGGCACTCCGCAAACTCACCTCTGCGATCAGCAAATCCAGAACGACTGTGATTTTCACGAACCAACTCCGCATGAAGATCGGCGTGATGTTCGGGAACCCGGAGACAACCACGGGCGGCAACGCGCTCAAGTTCTATGCATCGGTTCGGTTGGATGTTCGACGTATCGAAGCGATCAAGGATGGAACGAATGTCATCGGGAACCGCACACGCGTAAAGGTCGTCAAAAACAAAGTTGCCCCGCCGTTCCGCGAAGCCCAGTTCGATATTCTGTACAACGAAGGGATCTCGAAGTTGGGTGACCTTATCGACATCGCCGTCGAACACAACGTTATTGCCAAGTCGGGTTCTTGGTTCTCATACAAAGAAGAACGAATCGGTCAAGGTCGCGACGCGGTGAAGAAGTATCTTCAGGATAACGACAAGATTGCCAAAGAAGTTGACATGGAGATGCGAAAAAAGCTTGGCCTCCTCCGCACCAATGGCCATCAAGTTCCAGAACAGAAACCTCTCACCGCACAATCCGGTGTTCCCAAGGTTGCTACCCAACCAACAGTGATGGTACGACCGGAATTGGCAAGAAAGAAGTAACAGAACTCAAAGGACGCAGGGTAATCCCTGCGTCCGATGTATCCCCTGAGTTACACTTGAGATAGAACATCCGCAACCGCTTTCCCTCAATGCACATCACCAAGATCGAAGCACAGAAAAAGAATCCAGCCCGCAAGAACCTCTTCATTGATGGCGAGTTTGCGGTTGGTGTCAGTGCCGAGACGCTGGTTCGCTTTGGACTCCGTACAGGAGACGAGATTGGTCCCGATAAGATAACAGCCCTCCAGCAAACCGAAGAACTCCTCAGCGCCAAACGTGTAGCGCTTCGTTATCTTGCCACGCGTCCACGCACTGAACGAGAGGTGCGTGATAAACTAAGGGACAAGGAATTCGGCGATGAGGAGATTGCAAAAGCCATCGACGACTTGAAGCAGGCTGGTTTGATCAATGACGCAGCATTTGCCGGCATGTTCATACGCGATGCACTCGGTCGCAGGCCAGTGGGAAAGATTTTGCTGAAGCAAAAGATGGTCTTGCTCGGTCTTGGTAGGCAGACTATCGAAGAAGCGCTTCAGAAAGAATTTGAAAGTGGAAACCAGGAAGGAGCAGCCCTGGAAGCCGCGAAGAAGTTCATGAAAAAGAGCAAGGCGGGAAGCGGAAAGTTGGATGAAATCAAACTAAAGAATCGTGTCGCGGCCTTTCTTGGCCGCCGGGGATTCACATGGGACATCATACAGCCGACGCTCAAGGAATTATTCGCAAAAGAACATCGTGAGGAGAACGTTGAATGAATAGAGTAGTGTTTGATATCGAAACGCTCGGCTTTCCATTGGAGTCGTTTGATGAGAAGCAGCAAGAATACCTGATGAAATTTGCGAAATCAGATGAAGAGAAGGTCGAAGCAATCCAAAAACTCAGTCTGACCCCGTTTACCGCTCAGATCATCGCCATCGGCATGCTGAACCCGGAGTCAAACCAGGGCAAAGTGTTATATCAGGCGCCGAAGCAGGAACCGTGGTATTCGGAAGATGGCGCAGTGGAATTCACTCCGTGCTCAGAGAGTGATATGCTCGAAGAATTCTGGAAAACTGTTGGGCACTACGGACAGTTCATTACATTCAACGGTCGTTCGTTCGATTGTCCGTTCCTGATGCTGCGCTCGGCCATTTTGAGCATCAAACCATCGCGCAACCTTCTTCCCTACCGCTATAGCTCCAACGAGCATTGCGATCTGATGGAACAGCTCACTTTTTACGGGGCCTTCCGAAAGTTCAACCTCGACTTCTACTGTAAAGGTTTTGGCATCAAGAGCCCAAAGAGCGACGGTATAACAGGCCTCGACCTCGGCCCACTCTTTCAAGCAGGCAGGTTCAGGGAAATTGCAGAGTATTGTATTGGTGACGTAAGGGCTACTACTGAACTCTTCCATCGCTGGCAGACATATCTGGCCGTAGAAAAGTAACCATTCTCCATCCCCTCGCATTTTTACCATATTTTTCTGTTGCAGTTGAAACCTTTTTCAACTATATTCGTCTAAGCAAATATAGTTTATCCAGGAAACGACTCGATATGAAAGATCTCACAACGGTATTCAAAGCGCTCAGCGATGAGGCCAGGCTCAGGATACTTAATCTCCTTTTCAGAACCGGTGAGCTTTGTGTATGCGACATAGAATCCACCACAGGGTTCACACAGACTAAAGTCTCCCGGCATCTCTTGTATCTCAAGAACGCTGAACTCCTTGATTCCCGACAGCAAGGACTTTGGATGTTGTACAAGATTGCCAGTCCGAGAAATGACGCACACCGACAATTGTTGGAGTGTCTTCGGACAATACTGCAAACAAATCCTACTGCACAACGTGATGCCCGGGAATTGGGGAAAAATATCAAGAAAGGGTGCTGCACGACATTCTCAACCATCAAACCAAATCAAGTCCCTGCCACACTCGAACTCAACTGACTACAAAGGAGAGCTGCCATGACAAACCAATTGGAAACAGAAAACAAACCCTGTTGCGGACCAGCCTGCTGCGAGACAGAGACAAAGGTTCAAACTGTTAGTGAAGAGAAGCTGAAAAGTTCAATCCGCGAGAAGTACGGCAGAATTGCACTGGAAGGCGGTTCATGTTGCGGCCCGAACTGCGGTTGTGGATCAGAAACCGATGAACAGGTCCTCTCTGTGATGATGAATGATACGTACAAAAACGTAGACGAGCAGGTCGTTGCGGCTGCAGACCTTGGATTGGGATGCGGCACACCCACGGCATTCACCGACTTGCAGCCCGGTATGACGGTGCTCGACCTTGGTTCCGGCGCGGGCATCGATGTATTTATTGCAGCCAAAGCAGTTGCGCCTACTGGCAAGGCAATCGGATTAGACATGACGGATGAAATGTTGAAGCGTGCGCGGGCAAACAAGATTAAGCTCGGCATTGCGAATGCGGAATTCTGGAAGGGAGAGATCGAAGATATGCCTGTTGAATCTGGCTCCATCGACAGGATCATCAGCAACTGCGTGATTAATCTCGTGCCTGACAAGCAAAAAGCATTTGCAGAAATGTACCGTGTGCTTAAACAAGGCGGCAAGTTTACAGTATCAGACATTGTCTCGCTTGGCGAGATCCCCGCCGATGTCCGCGAGAACATGGAACTCTGGGCAGGATGTATCGCGGGAGCGATTGACAAGAAAACGTATCTTCAAATCGTAAGGGAGGCGGGGTTCAAGAATTTGACAATCTCCGCGGAGAAACCCTACAATCTTGAAGGCAACACTTCCTTCGGACTCGAAAGCATAACACTAACGGCAACAAAATGAACCAACCGGTTGTACGTCAGGCAACAGTTGATAACCTAGGTAAAATCAAACAGCTTCTGGAATCAGCGTCTCTACCGACTCTGGGAGTTGCGGAACACGTTCAGCATTACCTCGTGGCTGAAAAGGAAGGGACGATCGTTGGTGCAATTGGGCTTGAGGTCTATGGCGAGACAGCGTTGCTTCGTTCTGCTGTCGTCACTGCAGAGCAACAGAATAAAGGAATCGGCAGCCTACTCTACACTCGCAATCTCGAACAGGCCCACAGGCTTGGTGTACAACGATTGGTGCTCCTCACAAATACAGCAGAAAAGTACTTTGCACGAAGAGGCTTTAGGAAAATTGACCAGAAAAACGTCGCTGGACCAATTGCCATGTCGGTGGAATTCACAGGTGCGTGTCCATCACACGCTGCGTGCATGGAGCTTCTGTTATGAAAACAGTACTCATTGTATGCACGGGCAACTCGTGCCGCAGTCAAATGGCGGAAGGCTGGCTACGGCATTTCGGGAATGGCAAGATCGGAGTATTCAGCGCTGGTACGCGTCCATCGTATGTTCATCCAATCGCAATTGAAGTGATGAAAGAAGCTGGGATTGATATTTCATCCCATCGTTCCAAATCTGTCAACGAGTTCATCGGCAAGAGACTTGATTATGTTATCACTGTTTGCGACAACGCGCGGGACGAATGCCCGTTCATTCCCGGCAATCACACAACGCTGCACATGCCATTCAAAGATCCTGTAGGCTTCATCGGATCTCATAAGCGGGCTCTGGAAGAGTTTCGCAAAACTCGAGATGAAATTGCAATGGCAATGAAGCAGTTCGCCACCTCCCTTACCTCACCTTCATAAAGGAAAAAGCCGATCCTCATATTAAGATCGGCTCGTTTGCTTAAAATTCATTCCCTAATTGACTAAGGAACCTTTGGCCATCGCTTGGCAATTTCATGATAGATCATTGCAGCACTGCCGAGTTTGATCACATCCCACCATGAAAAGATCAGGAACCCGGCATTGAATGATGAACGCCAATCATGAAAATAGATCGCGTTCAACTGAACTGTTCCGAATGTGAAAATAACCAGAAGCCCGGCACACATGGAAACGACTGACCAGATGAGACTCCTGTTCCGATGCACAAGCGAGCCGACAACTGCAGTGGCAATTGGAAATGCAAACAAGTAACCACCAGTCGGGCCAAGAAGTCTTGCAATTCCAAACCCACCCCCCGAGAACACCGGTACACCAAGGGCACCAACAGCAAGGTACACAAGTTGACTGAGAGCGCCGTTGCGTGCCCCGAGAAACGCTCCGGCCAACAGAACAAACAATGTTTGTAAAGTATACGGTACGGGCTGATGCGGAATTTCCATCTGAGCCCCAAAGGCAGTCAGTCCTGCAAATGCTGTTGCCCACAGTACCTGCTCAATGGTAGTCTGTGTAGTGTAGTCAAGACGTTCTATCAGTGTGGACTTGGCTTCCATTTGTATCTCCTAAAGGTTCCGATGAAACCATTGAGCCGTGATATCGATGATGTGCTCAATGGTGGTGTCTGTCTTCAAAAATGGGCTTGTCGAGCCATACATATGACCAACCTGGTCGAGCAAAATGAGTTCGGTCTTCGATTTGTTTGCTACTGCGTACAATTCCTCGGCTTCCTTCGGTCGCACCGATACATCTGCATTGCCGTGGATAAGCAGCATCGGGCATTGCAATCGCTGGACTGCTGCCTTCAAATCATACAGAGCTTTGTTGGCTTCCAGATCGCGGAGAATTTCAATGCCATATCGAAGGCTGGTGCGTGCAGACTTGATCGTCACCGGATAATAGCCTTGTCGTTCCCATACTTCTTTCTGATGATCGGTGTAGCGAACAAACGACGAAACCGTTGACCACCCTGCCACTGCACGCAAGCGCGTGTCAAAACTGGCAGAAAGGATTGCAACTCCTCCGCCTCTTGAATGTCCCACTATACCAATGCGTGAAGGATCCGCTCTCTTTTCTCGCAAGTCTCCCGTGGTGATCGCATCAACAACTCCCTGTGTGTCCTCCAATTCCTTTTTGATTGTGTTGACGGAGAACTTCTCAAACTCAGTAAATCTTTTGAAGTTGTTGCCGATACCGTTGTGGGAAAAATTGAAAACAACTGATGCAAACCCGAGTTCAGCCAACCTTTGGCCGAAATACGGAAATGGTCCCCAATCCTTGTGAGCAGTAAAACCGTGACAGACAATTATCACAGGTTTCGGGATATTCTCATTGGTGAACCGAAAGTCCCCCGTGATGACATCACCCGAAGCATTTTTGATACGAAAAGGGTGCTCAACGAGCATTACGCCGAGGGAGCCGTGTGATAACCAGTGGAAAACAACCGGTCAAAACTTACTCAAATGCGATTTGAAAGTCAAACTTCAAAACGCGGTAGACTATCGCAAGAGAAGAAGTTTTCGCGTTTGAGCAAACGACCCAGCCCTCAGTCGATACAGGTACACGCCACTCGCCGTTTGATAGCCACGCTCGTTCCTGCCATCCCATCGAACGGTATGATCCCCTGCAGGGAGTGTCTCATTCACGAGAGAGCGGACATGCCTCCCAAGGATGTCATAGATCTCAAGCTCAACTGTTTGTCTGTGGCCGAGCGAGAATCGTATCTCTGTGGATGGGTTAAACGGATTTGGGTAGTTTTGCATGAGCGAAAAGCTCTGCATCGTCTTTTCTCTTACACCCAGGAGCGGGCCTGTGATTGCATCAAACCGATAACGATCTCCTGTCTGAAATGGTTTAGATAATTTGAGCTTCAATGTGTCTCCAGCAATAGGGTTGGCCGCTACAGAGTCAGTCACCATTCCTAAGCTCCAGCTGGCAACCAAAGAGTCTTGCATGTCTCTTGTAAGAAAGACAATGAAGTCTGAAGAAGGGAAGCCGAAAACATTCCATCCTGAGGTGAATCGCCCATCTGTCCCATCCAGTTCCTTGAATGCAAACGGGACCCTCTGGTTGTTCCTGATGTTGGTGATCCTGAAGTTTACTGGCTGTGAAGGGAAAATCACCCCCCCGAATACCCTGGCAACCGAAGTATCCAGACCGACCTGTCCAACATCAATCCGGTAGTCATCGAGTTCTGGAGCTCCAGTCACAAACCCGAATCTGAAGAGCCGAAAATTAAAATCATAAATGCCGTTTCTTTGCCATCCTGATTGATTCCTGTTGACCGTAAGAGAGTCATTTCGAACCAGAAGGCGCACACCATCGAACAATGGACCTTCAACCGTTCCAAAAACCTCTGTCGCGTTGGAGACAACATTGAGGCCCGTGTTCTCATCCAACACATTGTATGTAGTTACGCTGTCCAACGAGAGAGAGAAGTCGACCGTATACCGATGACCGGTCACCTGTGTCGAATCTACGATATGAGGTTGTATTGTTCCCGTGCCAATCGTATTGCGGAATACGAACGCCGAATCCCATAAGCCATGCCGAGGGTTGAGAATCCTTAATTCACCCAAGCTGTCAATCCCATGCAGAGTTCCATCGGTCATATCCGCCTTGAGCCAATAGGCTGCGGAATTAGGAAGAGGAAGCGTGTTAAACAAATATGAACCCGAATTCGGAAGTCCGCTGGCAATTGATATCCACCCGGAGGAACCTGCAAACCGATATGAAAGGCTCACATGCACCGTGTCTCCATCAGCATCACCCCCGATCCACTCCACCGGTATCGGTGATTGATATGTCTGCCCGACAAGAGATCCATTCAGCCGTATCTGCGGAGGAGCAGATTGACTGTTGTTGAGTGTGAACGATCCTTCCATCGTTTTATAACCAATGCGTGTGCTGTCATATATAATCACGCGGATTTTGTAAAAAACACCATCATCAAGTGAATCGGTATCCCAGACGAAGTTCCCATCGTTGGGCTGAACCTCTGAAATCAACATCCAATTATCACCATCGTCGCTACTGAAAAGAATATCTGCTTGCAGAGATAAGTTGTTATTCTCTGCGTTCCATTGAATAGGAACTTGTCCTGATACTACTTGACCCGGAGTTGGGGATAGTACTGCAACAGACACGCCGTTTGCAGAGTAACCTCCTGCGACAAATATTTTCAAATATCCCGCCTTTCTCCTCCCCTCCAGTGAATCCTCTGAGAACACCCAGCCGGTAATCAGCCGTTCAGATCCACCCGATGGCAGGCTGAAAAAACCGCAGGAAGCAAATAAATCACTCTCTCCAACCGGAATTGAATTGGGATCGAAAAAACTCCCGGGTACCATGAACGTATTCCAGAAGTATTGGTCTGGTGTTACATTGAAGTTTATTGAACCCGCCGCAAGATATTGAAGGTTCGTAATGCCAAGGTTCTGAGGCGTCCGAACAAATGCTAACGTCGGCGTTCCGACTCGGACACCTTCAAAAGCAGGGTTCGAACTATGCCCATCGCCGTCATTGAAGTAAACAAAGTCTCGTCCCAGATCATACGTTGGCCTGTCATCTTGAGAATCACCGTCGCCACCGACAAAGTCCGCGACCCAGATTGTTACAGCCGCTCTGTTGATGGGTGATGTCCCCACGTTGTAGATGTCTGACACAACAAGAAGTGCATCATTGACGATTGGATTATTGAATTCCATTACCCGCTCACTGATTACAATCCCCAAGCCACGCCTTGCAAGATTCGTGCTGTCGGGATAAAAATTGTACCGATCATATAGGTTGTCTGAATAATGGTAGTAGAACTCTGTTCCATCGATAAAGACATTCCTCCCGAAGAATCCATCCCATGAGCCTGGCCAGCCGGGATCTGTTGGATCACTCATCTTGTCAATCCAGACGGAAGGCCAGGAGTCTGGATCGTCACTTCGTGCTATCTGTGGCGACGCCGGATTGAGATATTGGGGCACAGGCTCGAAGTTCCATGAACCGCCAGTCGAAAGATTCGTACGGTATGCAGGAACAGAAACAATGCGAACGGTGTCTCCGTTTGCGTCGATCACCTGACCGCCAACAAACATGCTTGCCAGTGCAATGTAGTCGCGATTCGTGTTTTTGGGCCACTCCATCGGATTGCCCTGGCCAGCACCTGTCCGACCCAGATATCCAAAGTTGCGGAGAGAAGTTCTTACGTTGTTGGTGTCCAAATTGTCTCGACGACGCGCCGCAAGATTTCCAAATTCATTACGAGGCAGGTATTGGGCGTGCAGATTGTCATGGGTTGTTTGCAGTAGGAACAGAATAAAAAGGAAAGAAACTCCGAGAATTTTAGTCATGGTTCTCATGATTGTCTCCTCAAAGAAATGGCTTTTCTGAATGCTGCTGGTCTGGCAGGAATGGCGAATGGATGCAGAAACAAGATCAGCAAAAAAGAAAGAACGATACTGTGTCCCAAAATTAACGAGAATCAATCGGAATATCAACCACAATCGATGGCGGAAGGCCTGGACATTGCATATTGAATTTGACCGAGAATTTAGATAGTTTAAATGTGTCAATGTTCCCCCTCTTGCTTCCAGCACTTACATGAGGTCGTTCATGCGTAGCGCCGCCTTCTTTGTGGCGATAATCTGTCTGCACTTTTCTACCGCTCACTCTGGCAGTTTCTCGGACACGTCAATCGTCGTAACCCCTTCGTCCATTACATTGGAAGGTGGACCGGGAACTCGCGTTGACCAGCCGATTCAAATAAAGAACCTGACTGCCGGTTCACTCACCTTCACCATTGCAGAATCAACAGGCACTGCCCCCTCGCGCCCTTCGAGCTTTGCTGGCAACCCAATCGACTTTCGCCCTTTCATTCGGCGCATCAAAGAACAATCGCCTACAAGACCAATACCTTCACCATCAGTTAATCCTCTCACCTTTACAACTGCGATAAGCGACGCACGAGGCGACAATTTTTTGGGTGGCGTTGATGTACTTGAAGTGCGGTATCAGAAACGAACAGTGATAATTCTCGGCTCAGTTCTTGATTTACAGGTGAAAATGGTGAACCCGGACAGTTCTGTCGCGGGCTTTATTTCAATCGACAAAGATCAGGATTTCGGAACAGGTACCTGGCCAACACCGTGGGGCCTCGGCCCACAAGCCCGGGACATCGGCTCAGAGTTCGAGGTTCTTGTTGACGTCAGCGGCTTCGTCTCGGACTCTCTTGGATTCGGCGCCAACCCAATCGCCGTGATTCTCAAAACCACTGACACATCTCTCGTGTATATTCCCATCTTCCCAACTGTCACATTAGACAGCGTGTTGACGGTGACAATCAGCGGAATTCCGCTCGGCGCTCTCGGTCTGAATGATGGCGACGGGAACTTAAACATAGGTGCAGTGTTCGCACAGATCAGCACCACTCCATTTCCCGACTATGCACCAGACATTGGACATGGCGTTGTTGGAAACGAGACGGGCGTTTCCTGGATCAGGGAGAATCAGACAAATCTTACTATTGCAAGCGGAGATTCGGCAAGCGTTGATGTTTCCGTGCTTGCAGCAAAGCCGCAAGGCACGTACAACGCGAGCCTGAAGTTTTTGGCTCAAGGACAGCCACCAATTTATCTCCCTGTTCAAATGGATGTCACCGGTTTGGGAACGGCAGCTATCAGTCTGGATATAACAAGTATTACAGACACTGTTCTTACAAGCGACAGCAGCGCTCATACCATTACTATCTCAAATACCGGGACGGGGAATTTGGGCTGGAGCATTCTCGACACAAGTAATACTTCCTGGACATCAGTGGCTCCTTCATTTGGACTTATTAGTCCGGGTCTTTCATCAACCACAACTATTCGATTTCACTCAGCAGGATTGACTGCAGATAGTACGTACCGGTCGCTACTGTTGGTCGTGAGTAACGACCTTCTCAATCCATCGATTGTATTTCCGATTTCACTCACCGTCTTGCCTCTTACCAGCGTTACGGAAACAGACAAACAGCTTCCGACGCAGTTTGCACTTCATCAGAACTACCCCAATCCCTTCAACCCTGAAACAAACATTGCATTTGATTTACCTGGAAGCGCCTTTGTTACACTGAAGCTTTACAACTTGATCGGGCAGGAGGTTGCTACGATTGTGAATAGCCAATTAACAGCTGGGACACACACGTATAGAGTCGGAAGTGATAACCTGGCAAGTGGCCTATACCTTTACCGCATGAATGCTGGGAACTTTACGCAGACAAAAAAGATGATCCTTATTAGATGAGACAAACCTCATGAATCAAGAGCCCTGTTGGTCCCTAACACCGACAGGGCTTTTTTGTTTGGCAAAAATGCCTTGCACAATTCAGCCAATTTACTTATCTTTGTGCGCTGATTTTCGACGTGCGCCGTTAGGGAAATCCCTTCCTGCAGCAAGAATCCGGTAGTATTCGTGTAGATTTGCCAGTACGGAAAACGACTTCATGAGCATGTTAAAGGTCTTCTCCGGCCGTTCGAACCGTTTGCTTGCAGAACGGATTGCAACAGAGATCGGGGAACCCCTCGGTCAATGTGAGATCAAGACGTTCAGTGACGGCGAGATTTGGGTCAAGTACAGCGATAATATCCGTGGGAGTGATGTTTTCATCATTCAATCGACCAAGCCGCCTGCGGAAAATCTGCTGGAGCTGTTGATAATGATCGATGCCGCCAAAAGAGCATCGGCAAGAAAAGTTGCAGCCGTAATTCCATACTTTGGTTATGCACGACAGGATCGAAAAGATCAGCCACGTGTTTCGATCACGGCGAAGCTTGTTGCAAATTTGATTACTGTTGCCGGGGCGGATCGTGTAATCACGATGGACCTCCATGCGCCACAGATTCAAGGATTCTTTGACATACCGGTGGACCATCTGTATTCATCGGCAATACTGGTCAAGAATTTCAGCAAGAGAAAGATTCCAAATCTTGCAGTAGCATCACCCGATGTAGGTGGAATAAAAATGGCACGAGCGTACGCAAAGCGCCTGGAGGCCGATCTCATTGTCATCGATAAAAGGAGACCGCGCCAGAATGAAGCGGAAGTCATGAACATCATCGGTGAGGTCCAGGGAAAGAACATCCTCATTGTGGATGATTTGATAGATACAGCGGGAACACTATGCAATGCAGTGAAGGCATTGAAAGATGCAGGGGCAAAGGATGTATATGCAGCGTGCACGCACCCGGTGTTGTCCGGACCTGCAATCGAACGAATAGACAAGTCCGGTCTGAGTAAGCTCGTCGTAACCGACTCGCTGCCGTTGGCAGGACACTCGCCGAAAATCCAAATTGAATCGGTCGCGCATATTTTTGCGGAAGCCATGAAGAGAACGTTCAAACACATGTCGATCAGCTCGCTGTTTGATGTTGACAAAGGGTAATTTAGTAACCGAAGGAGAACTGTAGCAATGTCAGAAATCGTATTGAACGCAGAACCGCGGGAATCATCCGGCAAGCATGCAAAGTACGCCCGCAGTCAGGGTAAGGTACCGGGCATCTTTTATGCGCACGGAGAAAAGAATCTGAATATTCAGGTTCCCAAGTTAAGTCTTGATCCTCTGGTCTTTACATCGGAAACGCATATCATCGATCTACGCCTCGTGGACGGGAGTTCCAAAAAGTGTATTTTACGGGATGTTCAGTTTGATCCTGTCACTGACAAGCCCATCCATTTTGATTTGCAAGGATTGCGTGAAAACGAGAAGCTTACAATTGAAATCCCCATCGTACTGACCGGCGGTATCCCAAAGGGAGTCCGTGATGGCGGCATGGTTCAACACATGCTTCACAAACTGAAGATCTCCTGTTTGCCCAAAGACATTCCGGAAAAAATTGAGGTAGATATCGCCCACCTTGAGATTAACCACTCGATCCATGTGAGCGAATTGAATGTACCGAATGTTACAGTGCTGGAAAACGGGAACATCCCTGTCGTCGGCGTTTTGCCGCCAGTAGTGGAAAAGGTAGTCGATCCGGCAGTTGCAGCAGAAGAGGCATTGAAGGAACCGGAAGTGGTCGGCAAGGGCAAGAAGGAGGAGGAAGGTGAAGAGGGCGCTGAGGCTGCTCCAGCCAAGGCCGAAGCAAAGCCTGCTGCCAAGGAAGAGAAAAAGGAAAAAGAGAAAGAAAAAGAGAAAAAATAATCGCGGTCGTGCGTGGATCATGCTATTGTTGTTGGCCTCGGCAATCCTGGTGTTGAATACGAAGATACCCGGCACAATATCGGGTTCAAGGTGATTGATGAACTTTGCAAGAGGTTCAAGAAGCGACTGAGGAGTGGAAAGGGTGATTACATGCTGGCTTCGACTATTGCAGATGGACACCAACTGCAATTTGTGAAACCGCTGACCTACATGAATAACAGTGGCCTCGCAGTAACGGATGTACTGAACAGGTTCGAAGCTACAGAAAGAAATCTGGTTGTTGTT
>JBGPGQ010000024.1:0-18697 GCA_041483995.1 Bacteroidota bacterium | reverse complement strand
CAGATTATGTAAACAAATATCGGGAGATTCCGAAAGAGAAGCAACGATACTTCCTGAAACAGCAAAGCCTCATTCCGCCATTGAATGAGGCTTTAGATATCAAAGACGATTCCGTTCTCAGTTATTCTTTGCTCCCTGATCGATCCAGGTTGCAATCGTTTTCAGTTCTTCCTCGCTTAGCCATTTTGCTTTCCCTTCACTAATTTTTTTCTTCGTATTGAGTGGCATCCTATCACCAAACGGGGGCTCTTCACTCAACTTCTTGACCAGCAAACTCTCTTTCGCCTTCCCTGCAACGAAGGCATCACCATGCTTTCCTCCTGTCTTGAGCGATTCATATGAATCAAGCGAAAGCTCACTCGGATTGAACTGTTCCTCAGCATGACACGGTAAACACTGTTTCTGTATGATGGTAAAAACATCCTTCTTGAATGAAATCGCCTCTCCCTTTTTCTTGACGATCTTTTTGGGATTCTCTTCTTGACCCAATACGGTATGAACTGTAATGAGTACCGACAGAATCACGAACACGCTCAGAAAGTATTTCACGTACTCAATCTCCTTTTGTTTTTTAACATTGCACACCGTCATATTTACCAACACGCAAAGTCAGTATTTTGTTGTACCTTGGTTGAAGACTATTGATTTTTTGTAATTTGAACAGTAATCTCACGGAAGGGGTTTGAGCTGTCATTGACCTTCAGCGATGTTGATCCGGACACAGAAGCTGTAGAGACGCCCGTAATGTTCAGGGTGGCGGGAGTGACATTGGAATTTGCAAACACTGCTGAAGCAATATAGGCCGGATTAGGCAACACCGTAATTACATACGGAGGGGCTCCAGCACCAATCGTAACACTGACTAGTTGACCTTGTCCAACAATCACAGGATTCGGGCTTGCCGTCAACACTCCATGTATCGTGATAGGAATTGTTATCTGTTTCACTGAATCCACAGAACTGTCTTTGACCTTCACAGAGTCAACTCCACCGGCACTCGAGACTGCTGTGATGGTCAAGTGTGCTGGCTCAACATTTGGATCAACAAACTGTGCGGTCGCAACCGCTGAGCTCGGGGCAATCTCAACCAAGTACGGGCGGGTTCCACCGCTTATCAACACATCCACAACACCACCCGTATTCAGCGTGACCGACGAGGGGTTGGCAGGAAGCACACCGGGTGCGGTCACTATTATAGTGATGTCCAATTGCTGTCCGGGTGAAGGGGAGCTGTCTTTTATTTTCAGTTGAGTCGACCCGCCGGTAGAGCTTGATTTTCCGTTGATACGCAGTGTCGTAGGTGTTACATCAGGATTGTCAAATACCGCGCTATAAAGAGCTGTGTTTCCACTATCCGAGATTGTGAATGGCGGAGTACCACCCGTTATAGCCACCGTCACCAGACCTCCTGGAGCTACCGAGACTGTGCCGAGCGAAGCCGTCAACGTTGCTGGGGGGTTCACCAGAATGCCTGGTTGCTCCCCCATGTCCTTACAACTATTGACGATCAGAAAACAACCGGTCGCCAACACGGCGTAGATTAACAATCGCACAGTCATAGTGTACTCCTGAATATCATTGTTTTACTATTGACACGGTCACGTGCTTTTGCGGCGAAGGGGAACTATCCTTCACCGTCACCGATGTTGAACCCGACGCGACGCCGACGCCGGTAATTTGCAGGATGGCGGTATCGACATTTGCGTCGAGAAATTGCGCACTCGCGAAGCTTGCCGCTGGCGCAACAGTGATGAGATACGGATGCACCCCACCATAGATGATGGTATTCCGCGTCTGGCCTCCAATTACAGCAACCGACTGCGGGTTGGCGTTTAACGTTGATCCCGTTGACTCCTGCGTGCTTGATGGATAATCATTCTTCGAACAACTACCGAATACAATGATTGCAATTGGGATACCATAGAACATATCGCGCCACACTATCATTGAAACCCTCCTTCACGTTAAAGATAGAAATGTAACATCAGATCAAACTCATTGTTCTTTATGTCGACAGGGTCTTCTTTTGATATTCTGTACATCGGCCGCACCTCAACACCGCTTATCGGGAAAAACTCAAAGCCAAAGCTGTATCGTGAGGTTGAACCAGATTTGATATCTTTGTTCAGATCAATGAATTCATACCTCACTTTAAGATCGAGACCGGTCGTCACAACGTAATCAGCTTCCACAAAGGTTATTACTCCTGTGGAATCAACGCTTGAAGAACCATAAGTGTTTTTCTGCAAGTCGGCTTCACCAAAGATTGTGAAATTCTGGTAGCTTAGGGACCCAAATGCACCAGCCAACGTGGCCCGTTCTCCCACTCCACTTTGTGTAAGGTCTTTCCCTGTTAATACATTTGCACCCACCCCAATGTTCACATCTGAAGCCTTAAACATTCCCTCAACTCTACCGAGGAACAATTTGTTATTGTCTATGCTCGATCCTTTGGGGTCAACAGAATTGTAAACGCCACCAATAATAGTCACTGGACCGGGTGCAATTGCAACCTCACCGCCTGTATGTTCTCCGCCGGGGGCTACTATGTGATCATCCAATTTGACGCCGTAATTAGGAAGGAACTTTCCCACTTTAACGTACCCATTCTCGGGTAGAATGTTGAGCAAACCGAAAATCTCAAAGCCAACATCAAGTCCCTTGTCCAAGTAGATGTTTACTTTTTTCGCAAGGCGAAAATTCATATATACATCACCCTGGAATTGAGAGAACGCGTTCGTAGCTGTGCCGGGGCTCTGTTGATTGAAATATTCAGTCCTAAAGTCTGCCCCGACGGATACGAAATCCGTTAGCTTTGTTGAAAAATCATCCAGACCGAACTCTTCCGACCATGTCGGTACCGGTAGCTGATCACGTCCGTATTGCACACCAAACACCTGACGCATGCCTCCGCCTGACGGATTTACGTGACAAGACTGACATCGAGCACCTGTACGACTCGCGAACCGGGGTAGCGCAGAAGAGGTATCCAACGCACACAGCAGGATGAACAGCGTAAGAAGTAAGTGTGTTCTCATGAACAAGCTCCTTTTGAAAAACATTCGGGATAACATATTCTAACGAGGTGTGTCAATATAAAAAGAGTCTCAGTTGGATGCAACACGCTGTCACAATCGAATCCAACGAACGCGATGTTCAATTTACTGTGCAACGTCGATGCCCCGTCTCATTGATTGAACAAGCTTGTGCCAGTGCGATTCAGTCAGGAGGTGATTAGGAGTTACCCAAATGTTCTTTGCTCCACCGAGTCGCGCACTTTCAACTGCTTCGGAGAGCTCCTCCGGACTCACTGGACGCTGCGTACCCCACAGTCCTATCGAAATAATAATTCGCTCAGGATCATACCTGGACGTAAAGAACCGGGCAATGTCGCGAGAGCTTGACGGGGACCGGCCATCCAGATAAAAGTAGTCCCAGACGATGAGAGCATCTGTAAATTCCAATAGAGAAGGATAATGCAACCCCGATTGCAAACCCTCCGTTTTCAACGTAGTCTCGTGGGCGGGCACGTCAACAAGTAGTTGTTTCCCATACTTGTGTGTTGAATCTGCAATTTGTTTCAGGAAGCGCGCCATTTCTTTTGAGCGCCACGCACCCAGTGAATGATCGTCCCTGTTGATGCTTGACGACAGAAAACTGTGGGGCCAATGCTCTTCATGAGTCGCAATTTCAAAAGATCTTAAACATCTGTCGTCGTAACAGTATCTGTTGTACTCAAGCTCGGTAAGACTTATACCTTCCAGCTCATAGTGCTGCGAAAGGTAGGTCGCCATCGCGATGAGCCCTTTGCCGTATTCACCTTGTGTGAGCTCCATAAAGCACACTTGCTCTGAACTGGCAAGGCCATCAACATCAATCGCTGCAGCGGTCGGATGTTCTCTGATGTACGAAGGGGCATAGAAATCCAGAATGGCAACAGCCTTCTTTCCCTTCTCGTGCAGCGCATTTATTGCATCCTCAAGCAAATCCCGGTTCGTCGATTTCTGATCGTTGCTCCAGGTTGCTTGATGATCATTCCATCTGAAAAAATTCCACTCATACCTCCCCACTCCAATGCCAACCATTACGACCAGATCAAGATCGCTGCGATCCACAACAGTGTTGATCGCATCCTCCGGCTTCGTCCATGCATCAAAGTGCGTTGCTAGAGTAATTGTGGATGTCGAGATCTGCGTTTTTACTTGCGGGACATACCTCTTGCCAGAAGTATTGGGAAGTATTGTGAAAAACAGCAACGCAACAACTCCGAGACCCGCACCTGCCCAGCCCGTTATTTTCCCTAGCCTGCTGCGTGTAAATGAAAACTGCTCAAGCTGCCGTCTATCAATTTTGTGCCAGACCTCTGAAGCGCGCCCGACCTCTTTGTAGATCGAGTATATCAACACAACATTGTAAAAGTAGGAAAACGGAATGATAAGCCAGCCAAAGAGTGGAATATATTTCAAGTGGCGGAACGCCTTGTCAAGCAATGTACCGAAGAGTGCCACCCCAAAGAACATTGCGATCCCAAGGTATGCAATGACATCAAGAGCACTGCCGAACTGATATGCACCGGAACTCACCGCGAACGGCAGCAGGATAATTGTGACTATCTGCAGTAACGGAACAACGACCATGTTAAGCCAGTTGATTGGCAGATAGAATGAAAATGGAAAAAATTTTGGTGTAAAGAACAAGTTCTTATGTTGGGCGCATATTTTCAGGAAGCTTCGCATCCATCGTACGCGCTGTTTCCAAAGCGCCGGAAGACTTCCCGGCACGTCGCAGACTACAATCGCTTCCGGATCAAATACGATCCGCGCGCCAGCTTTCTGGAGTTTAAACGTAAGATCAAGGTCTTCACCCCAAATGAAGCTGAAACCTTTAACCTTCTCCAGATATGTTTTCCTAACAGCGCCGGAATTCCCCGAGATAATCGGCAGCACTTTCATCACTGAGAGTGCACGTCTCACAAAACCCGACCCAATGTGGGTTGTGACGACGAGAAATTTCTGCAGGGCTGTCGACGGGCAAATCGGTTCATCGTTGCCACAAACAGCATGCACTGTAGGGTCTACAAACCAACGAGCCATCTTTCTAATGGTATCGGGGCGAAAAAACGAATCCGCATCTGTGAAGAGAATGATGTCGCCGGCAGCCTCTTCGATTCCCTTATTGAGAGCGCTTGCTTTTCCACCATTCGATTTTCTGATATAAGTGATTGTGCCGGCGTCGATCAAGCTACTGAGTTTCCCTTCAGTGTGATCGTCTGACCCGTCGTTCACAACGATGACTTCAAACCTGGGGTACTTAGATGCAAGGATGGATTCTACGGAAAAAGCAATGGTTCTCTCTTCATTGTAGGCCGGGACGATGACGGAAACAAACGGGGTATGCTGATCCCCGAATCTTCTGAGGAACTGCTTCTTCCATCGTTCGTAATAAAGCGCAAGCGGCAGGAAGAGAAGTGTCTGAAGTCCGAGCACGAAGACAACAACCCCGAATGCACGAAACAATGATATCACGACGGACATACGTCGACACCTTTGTAAAGGAGAAATGCTTCGGCGTATTTGACGCCGGATTGCATACCTCGATGTGATGCGCGCCCTTTAATTATCTCCGGCTGCATGTAGAGCCTGTGTTTTTGGGTCTTATGCGATTCAACCGCCTGAATTTTATCCTCCATATACTCGGTGATATCAACGAAGTAGTTCGGAACGAAATGTGGTTCAGTGGAAACATCCTCGTAGCAGAGCAATGTTTTTGCACCCCGTGCAGCAATCTTCGTTGCTTCGAACACTGCTTTGTGATCCTGATGAATATCGTGAGGAGATTGAGTGATGACTATATCCGCTTTTGTCTGAATGATTTTTTCTTCAATGACGCTTTTGATTTCGTTCAATTGAGTATAGAGTTGCGTATCCTTGAAGTTGCAAACCCACACCTCGTCAAGCCCCAGGATGCCGGCGCCATTACGCGCTTCGCTCTTCCTGTCCTTCCCTTCGGCCAAATGCGCATTTCCTTGCTCACCTGAAGTAATCACAAGACCGCAGACTTTGTAGCCACTGTCTTTGAACTTCACCAGCGCGCCGCCGCACCCCAGCTCTATATCATCCGGATGAGCACCCACTGCGAGCACGGTCTTTGTGCCTGTTGCCCGTGGTCCTCGAGAAACCCAAAGTAGTGAAATGAACGCCATCATAAGAAGGAAGAACACGACCACTTCCGCAACACCTTTTACCAGACCAAAGTACCCAAATCCCCCGTATCGCGACGCGATAAAGAAGAGCATGTATGTTAGAACAATGCCGGGAATTATGGGATAGGTTACGACCCAATAGTAGTATTGTCGTCGTTTGAGAATATCCATACGGCGGCGGAAATACACGGCAATTGTCGTTAGTATGCTTACGATGGCAACGGGTTCAATGTAACTCTCCATGATGCGTGTATAATTCATCGAATCCTGCGCTTCGAGGTCTCTGAGCAACTCAAATGCCTGAGCATTACCGGGATCGATTGCAAATATCCTCTGGATCGCCGCTTCGACTTCACTGTACATGCCGGCTTCGAGTGCAACACGACCGAGCGAAACAAGGTGTTGAATATTCGCCGGCTCGAGCGCGGCAGCTTTGTAAAACGCTTCAATTGCTTTCGAGAACTTCCCCTGCCATCCATTAAGATCACCGATGCTGTGATAGATCTCAGCACGACGAGGAGTTCGTTGAAGTAGCGCCGTGTATGCTTCTTCTGCCTCACGATAACGATTGCTCCAGGCAAGAATATCGGCTTTGATTCTGGCAATCTCCGGGTTGTCCGGCGCAATGATCAGTGCGCGATCAATGGCACCAAGGGCCTTGTCCATACGCTTCTGCTGCGCATACGTCAGGGAAAGCCCCGTCAATGCTTCCACGTCGTCAGGTTCAATAGCAAGTACCTCAGCGTACACGGCTTCCGACTCAGTATACCGTGTAGCCCATCGCAGTACGCGGGCCAGTCCTTTGAACGATGCACAATTGAGCGTATCCAGCACGATTGCATCCTTGTAGCACACGATGGATCGATCATAGTCGCGACGCCACGAGTACATCTCCGCAAGCGTCAGCCGCGCGTCAAGATCACTCTCATTCTCAGCTACAACACTTTCATAAATGTGAATTGCATCAGCAATCTTATTCTGCTGAATGCGGATATGACCTATTCCCTTGCGCGCCGAAGTGAAACCTGGCTTGAGCACGAGAACCTGCCTGAATTGTTCTTCTGCTTCCACCAGTTTACCCACCTTGAACAGTCTTTCCCCTTCCTGAAATTGCCCAATAAACGGGGCTTGCACCAGAAGGAGTGCGGCAGCGAAATAGTGAATGTTCATCGTGCAGCCCTAGACTCCCGTTCTTATACGTATTGAGACAAACGGGTTAAGCGTCGTAGTGTTACGCACGAGCGCTTTCATTCCTGTTCTCAATTCAAGAAACATCGCAGGTTCCGTAATCACGGTGACCATATGTGCCTGCGATGACGAAAAGTCCCTCAACTGCGAGAGCGGATACCTATCGTACAACAAATCATATTGAATGCTAAAGGTGTTGGTATTGTATCGTACCTTGCTGAACAGAGACCAGTCTAATGATCGATCAAGGTCCCGATCAGGAACATACTTGAACTCGACATTCCATTTACCGTCGTCGAATCCAAGAGCTCCTCCGATCAATGTTAGGTTCTCATAATCAAGCCCAGTGATAACATTTGTGGCCGGCTCAACAATAAATGATTGCGCATAAGGGTCATGGAGCGTTGCAGCAAAAAGTTTCGCGTAGATCGGATCGACAATCCAATTTCGCACCGTAGCGCCCAATTTAAAGTTCTTGGCACGAAGGCCACTGTTCCAGAAGAAATTTGGAGTAAAGTACTCAAACTCAAGAGAGACATAGTTCTCCTTATAATAGTAGTGCCCCAACTCAACCTGATAATCAGGAACCTGGGAATATGCATTATTATCAGGAACCATATTGATTGAACGAGGATAGGTATATTCCTTCAGCTGCAGGCCGAGACGTACATACGTATTGTATTCCGGGAAGAGATACGCATCTACCCAGGCGTTTGAACGGTTGTAGACCAACTTATCGCTTCGCGAATATCCCGCGTGCAGATCAAGCCAATCAACACCGCCATAGAAGGTACTGAATGCGTAGGTATTCCTTGTAAAGTCTATTTCTCCACCACCATACCCTCCCAAAAACTGTAAGCCCCGTTCGCTGTGCAGCCGATCAAGATCTGTCTTTGCTTCCGCATCGGATGGATTCTGCGCAATGGCTTTCCCGAGCCATTCGCCCGCTTCTGTGAAGTGTCTCTCC
This sequence comes from Bacteroidota bacterium, assembly GCA_041483995.1. Classification (GTDB taxonomy): domain Bacteria; phylum Bacteroidota; class Ignavibacteria; order UBA10030; family UBA6906; genus JBGPGQ01. The sequence goes on along the minus strand of JBGPGQ010000024.1, from coordinate 10,340 downwards.
CATTGATGCAGTGTGGCAATTCGTTTGAGCAATTCTACATCGCGGTCCCCTGCCGCTTCCGATGCCAAGCCATACTCGTCGAGTGCTGATGTGAAGTCACCATGTTCGGCGTATTCATCGCCGAGACGTTGATGCAAGATTTTGTTTTCGCCAACCGACGGAGAGTCTTGAGCAAGAGCAATCCGAGTAAAACACAGTATAGTAGTAAACAATATTGGTTTCACGTTCAATCTCCTTCTGATGCCACGGTTAACAACGATTCCAGTACTTCCACGGCGGTCAGCACATTGGCCCCGACGCGTGCGTTAATTTCCAGAACGCGGGCAAGACCATTACGATCGCGTCGCACATCAATGTCAATGGGCCCTTCAAGCTTGAATGAGCGGGCCACTCGGATTCCGAGCTCAGCAATATCACGACTACTGACACGTTGGACCTTCAGTGCATTACCAATATTGCCTTGTTTCATTGTAGTTTTCTGGAGCACCGCAATTTCTCTGACATGCCCTGCGGGATAAGCAAACAAATTCACATCGCATTCCTCTCCTGGCATGAATTCTTGAAACACGATGTCGGTTCTTTGTTCACACAGGGCATCGGCAGTGTTTTCATATACAACCACTCCCCTGCCACCTCTCCCAATGCGCGGTTTTGCTATAAGGGGATACCCAAGGTGTTTTTCCACATCTTCCATGCTGACTGCGTCAGCAGTGGAAAACGTTGCGGGAACGGGGATACCGTGCTCAAGCAATCGCTTTGCAGTAGACAGCTTATCGTTTGCACAATCAACCATGTCTGGCTCCGAAATAAACACCAGGACTCCCAACGCTTGAATTTCTCTTTTGATCCTTGCGACAGCACCAAGCTCTTCGGAGACGGTCGGAACCATCAAAACCGGTTTTTCACGCACGATCAATTCAAGTACCGCACGTGAAAAGGAATTGTCGTCGCCTCTTGGAACAAGAGCGAACGATTCAACAATTGTATCGACATGTTGAATGTCCGTTCCGATGACGTGAAAACCTCGCTGGCGAAAAAATGCTGTCGCTGCGCGTCCAGCCGGTCCACCAACGCCAGTCACTATGACTTTCTGTTTCAATGAATTGCCTTTTGAATTTATCCTGAAGATTGAAGTCATAAGAAGTATCCCAAAACCCATACCAGAAACGAGTCAATCAGAAACACGCAACGGAGCGTAAAATCCGGACCAATGCCAACACATGGGGTTAGAATGCCACATGGCTTAATGCATGAAGGAGAAGTAGTGAGACAGAAAAGCCCCACGATGAAGGCGTGGGGCAAGGAAGCTCTGTGTCCAACAGAATTTATTTACAACAATTCAACCACCTAATCACGCTGCGCCGCTTTCATTTCATCAAAAGAAGTTTTCGCGTTTCTGAATTAGACCCCGATGTCAACCGGTACAAATACACACCGCTCGCGAGATCTCCGGCATCAAAACGAGCCGTGTAATTTCCCGGTACCATTGGTTCCTCCACGAGTGTGGCGACTTCTCGCCCAAGAACATCAAACACCTTCAGAGTGACGAATGACGAGTGGGGAATGGAGAATGAGATAGTCGTAACCGGATTGAATGGGTTCGGATAGTTCTGCGACAGAACAAATTGTTCCGGCAAGTGCTGGTTGCCAATCAGTCTCACCGAGAACGCATGAACGTCGCTACTTGTGATCTTGATGGTTCCTTCGCCAGTCATCTCCTTCGTACGGAACACCAAGCCACCACGTCGATCCATGAGTTCATACAATGCAGTTCCTCCCTTGATCTTCCATGTAACTATCAACGGATACGCATCCGACTGTACCGCCACTGAGAACTCGACAGCATCCGATACCGTTGCAGCGTGTGTCCGTACCATGGAGCCACCATCACTTGTCTCGAAGCGCGCATCAAACGCTCCAGCGGGAGGAACAGGAGGCATCGCATACATTGCCACCGGCACTGCACCGTTTGCATCGGTACCGAAGTAAAGCGTCTGCGAGTTATCTCTGCTGTCGGTGACGGTCAGAGTATTCAAGCCATCCACTGCGCTCTCTCCGTGAACCTGAACCTTCGCCGGACTGCCAAGCAGCGGATTCGCCAGAACGAACTTCCCGGCTCCTGATGACTTCACCCAGTATCCATTTCCCGGAATCAGTTGGGCAACCGCAGTGTAACCACCGGAATAACCGAACCATCCGGATACCCTCAACCCAGGCGGTACACTGACAATCGTGCTTGTGTCTACCGCGTTGCTGATCGTACCGATGATGTTCCAGCCCGCCACAACACTTATAGAGTCGTGTGTCCGTGTTGTGCCTGTGATTACGTTTGATAGGGAGTCGGGGAACTTCTCCCAGTACCCCTTGCCATTGATCAATCTGAAGCTCTGCACATACCCGCCGCTGAACTCGAATGCATACGGGTTGATAGACGTTGGGTAGAGCTGTTTCACCGAGTCACCCGGGATCGGGTTAGTCACCGGATTGGAGATCAGGTTCCATCCGCGCGAGATCGAGACGCCCATTGTGACGGTGGCTGCGGTGACTATGATTGTCCCTGATCCGGTTGTGGACAATGCCCCCGATGTTGCCTTGATGGTTGCGCTGCCAGCAGCATGGCCTGTGAATACAGCGCTCTTGCTGTCGACAGCAGGTACCAGGTCGCCGGCTACGACACCACCCGTGATATTCTGCAGACTCCAGATATCAGCCGCGATGTTTGCCAGGAAGTTGTTCGAGCCATCGCGTGTGATTGCGTAGACGGTGATTGATGATCCGGAAGCCAGCGATTCAGCAGGAACGACCGTCCCCGACCCATTGGCTGCCGTCTCGACTCTCACCTTTGTGGCTGTCCCGGCAAGTACCGTGATTGTACCCGAACCCGTTGTGGTCAGTGCCCCAGAGGTTGAACTGATGTTTGCACTACCGGTGAAATGCGCCGTAAACACTGCACTCTTGCTGTCGACTGCTGGAACCAGATCGCCCGCCACGACACCGCCGACGATATTTTGTAGATTCCAGATATCAGCAGCGATGTTTGCCACGAAGTTGTTCAATGTATCCCTGGTAATCGCAAAGACCGTGATCGATGACCCCGACACAAGTGACTGTACGGGAACGACTGTCCCCGATCCATTCGCTGCCGTCTCGACTCTTATCTTTGTTGCGGTCCCTGCCGTTACGGTAATTGTCCCTGAACTGGTCGTCGCAAGTCCGCCTGATGTCACCGTGATGTTCGCACTGCCGACAGCATGAGCCGTAAACACTGCACTCTTGCTGTCGCCGGCAGGAACCAGATCGCCCGCCAGAATGCTGCCCGCAATGTTCTGCAGCGTCCAAGCGGTTGCTGCGACGTTCGCCACAAAGTTGTTCGAGGCATCCCTCGTAATCGCAAATACCGTGATCGATGACCCCGACGCAAGAGACTGTGCAGGAACCACTGTCCCAGACCCGTTCGCCGCTGTCTCGACCCTCACCTTTGTCGCCGCACCAGGCGTCACTGTGATGACCCCGGACGGAGTTGCCGTTAGTGCTCCGGAAGTTGCATGGATGTCCGCCGTCCCGATCACATGAGCCGTAAACACTGCACTCTTGCCATCCGGTGCGGGAACAAGATCACCTGCCACGACACCGCCTGTGAGATTCTGAAGACTCCACACATCGGCTGCAACGTTTGCCACAAAGTTGTTCAGGACGTCCCGTGTAATGGCATACACCGTGATTGATGAGCCCGAAACGACCGATTGTACAGGGACAACCGTCCCTGATCCGTCTGCCGCCGTTTCCACTCTTACCTTTGTCGGTGGCAGCGGGTTCACCGTGAATGACTGTGCATTCGACGCACCGCCGCCGCTGGCGTTAAAAACCGTCACCGGAAATGTCCCCAACGCCAGGAGATCGCTCGATGGGATTGACGCTGTCAATTGCGTGGCATTGACATATGTTGTAGTTCTGTTGTTGCCATTGAACCGGACCGTTGACTTTCCGTTGACGAACTCCGTGCCGTTCACGGTGAGAGTGAAGCCGGGATCGCCGATGTTCTTTGATGCAGGGCTGATGTTCGTTGTTGTCGGAGTGGCCGTGTTGCCTATTCGATTACTCGTGTCAGCGGCAGTCCATCGGGAGAAGTCATTGATGCCCAAGGCACTGATGGTCTTCGACGCCGTGTTCACCGTGCCGCCCAGATTGTTCCATGTCGTTCCGTTGTCACGCGACCTGTACAACTCCAGCGTGTTTGCATTCTGTCCATTCACCTCTGTCGTGTCGTAGTGGAACACGATGCCCGCATTCAACCCTGTGTTTGTCGTGGGGGTAATATCAAAGGAGCGTTTAATGGAGTTGTGGCCGCTTCCGGTGGAAGCCGCCCCTGTCTTCCGGAGGATGGTTGTATTCCCCGGGGCTATGCCATTTAAGGTAATTTCGGTCCCGATATTTCCGAATGATTCCGTCCCAGATGTTGCCGTGACGTTACGGGTGGTTCTGACATTGCCGGCAACGGGCTGCCCCGCGGGCTCGGAAAGTGTTCCATTGGGCGCAAGGATTACAGAATTGGCGCCGGTGCTCAATATCCCATTCGTGATCGTTAAGGCACCGTTGATTGTAGCGTCACCGACGAGAGAATCCCCACTGGCCCGGTTCAGGGTGAGATTGTTCAACGTGATGCCCGGCAGGGTTGTACTTGCGCCTGAACCTCCAACGATGATGTTCGACGATGTGCCCCCGACGAGAGAACCTCCTCCGCTCAAGAGCAGTCCGTTAAGATTCAATGTGTGGGCTCCAATGGAGAACGCACCCGCTGCCAGGGTGAGTGTCCCGTTGACTGTCTCATCACTCAGCATCGTTACCCCGGCAGAGTTGGCAATCGACAGGTTGTTGAACGTGGATCCGCTCATCGTCTGAGCGCTTGTACCGCTCAATGTGAAGCTGCTCGTTCCTGCGTTGAACGTTCCAGCGTTGCTCCAATTGCCCTTCAGCGTGTGCGAGAACGACCCTGCATCGAATGATGTCCCCGAGCCGATAATGAAGTTGCCGCCAATGGTCATTCCGGTCGCTGCCGCTGGCGTAACTGTCCCCGCAAGCGTGAAGTTGCCATTAACTGTATTCACTCCTGTGAGGATCGGTGTTCCCGATCCAGAGAGTGAGAGATGGTGGTACGTCGCAGGTGCCACTGTTTGTGCGACACCGGTGTAATTCACCGTGTTACCCGCAGCTGATGCGTCGAGCCCGGCGATACCGGCGGTTCCGGCGATGTTCAGTATGCCGGTTGCTCCCTGGGTAAGGTTGCCGGCTCCGCTGAGAGCGGAGGTGACAGTCGTGGTCCCGTTGTTCGTGAGTGTTGCACCGGACCCGACGGAGAGCGTTGCGGCGCTGAGCGTACCCCCGTTCGTGTGGGTCGTGCCGTTCAGGTTCAGGGTCGTCGTGCCGGAGAAAACGATCCCCGGGCTGTTCGTCAGGTTCCCGTCGGCGGTCAGCGTTCCGGACCCCGTCTTGGTGCCGCTACCACTCATTGTAAGATTGTTGTACGCGAATGCCGGAATGGATTGAGAACCGCCGTTGAAAGCGATGGTGCTGCCCGTGACAGTATGCCCAAGAGCGGCGCCGGGAGTGAACGTCCCCGCGATACCGATCGTGCCTGTTGAGGCGAGTACCTTGTTGAAGTCACTGAACACGAGAGTGCCGTAGTTGAGAGCGAGAACGCTTTGCCCTGCGCTGCTTTGGGCGTAGTCAACCGTTCCGGTTGCGGCGCTCGTCAGTGTCCCGCCCCCAGTGACGGTGCCATTGAGTGTCAAGGTGCCGGTGCCAACCGCTAGTGTTCCCGCTGCAAGACTGAACGTATTGTTCACCGTGGCATCACTATTCAAGCTCAGCGTGCCGCTGGACTTATTGATGATAAGATTGCTAAACGTCTCTACCCCCACCCCTGTCAGTATCTGCGCGCCAGTTCCATTGAACGTGACCGTGTTGCCCCCTGTGAATGTGCCACCATTGGTCCAATCGCCGCCCAGGGAAACGTTCAGTCCGTTTGCATCGAGTGTTGTTCCCGGTTGAATGGTGACACTTCCGACGGCATTCAGGCTCGACGTGATGAGTTGTGCCGTTGGCTTCGTGGCTTGTGAGGTTGCATTGGAGACAAGAAGATTGCCTATTGGACGCGCGCTCTGGATCCGGATGGTCTGGGCATTTGCCGTCCCTGCATCCCCGATCTGCAGAGTACCGCCGGTAACGCTTGCCACGGATGAGGCATTCACGTAATCCGCAGGTGCGCCCGTGGCGTTTCTGATGACGATCGTGCCACCGGACATTGTAAAGGTTGAACCTACCGCCCCAAGATCAAACCCCGCGAATGTCGCACTCGTTGATCCTTGTTCAACCACTGTCACCGTACCGCCACTCTGCGTGTACGATGTTGTGGCTGTTGCATTGTTGCGGCTCAGCCGACCTGCAATATGAAGCGCCCCGCCTTCGACAATGATCGATGATCCCGCGCCCTGGTAGATGAGTGAGGTGTCGGCGGTTGTCCCCACGTTGTATGTCCCGGCAGATAGTCGAAGCATCCCTCTGACGGACACCGGGCCGGTCTGTGCAGTCACTGTCACATTCGGGTTGTTGATCCAGAAACCGGTTCCTGGATCAATATTGTAGGTGGGTCCGATGATGAACGTATTGGCGAACGTGAAGGATCCGGACATCTTGAACGTCCCGTTGGTGATGGTGAGGAATGGATCGGGAGCGCTGAAGTTCGTTGCGAGAACCTCCAGGGTATTGCTGATGCTCGTTCCCATGTTCACCCTGATGAGGTTGAAGTTATTGATCCCGGTCCCTGTGATCGTCTGGTTGCCGTTCCTGGCAAAGGTGATTGTGCCCGCGTTGCCAATAAACGTACCGTTGTTCGTCCAATCGCCTCCCAGAGTAGTCGTGTTTGCTCCACCATCAAGTGTGGCTCCTAGATTGATAAGCAGGTTCCCACTGATAGTGATGATACGCGAGAACGTGGTTGTCCCACCGCTCACAGTCAGGTTGTTGAAGTCGATATTGCTGTTGTTGGGAATAGTGTTGGTCGCTGTCAACTCGATAGTTCCAGTTCCCGAGGTCCAGGTACCGAGCCGGCCCACAATAAATCCCTCACAGGTGAGAATGCCGCCGCCGGCCATGGTGAGGGTGCCGGCGGTATTGTTGTTATTGAAGGGCCCGATATTCACCACGCCCGAGACGGTTAAGTGGGATCCGCTCGTGAAGGAGAGTGTTCCGGTCCCCGTGCCCAGCGCTGACCCGCCGAGCTGGATGCTCAAACACGCCGCGTTGGGAACATCCACTGTTACTGTGAATCCACCGTTGATAATGACATCATCGCCAGCAACTGGAGCGGGGTTGCCACCCCAAGTAGTTGTACTACTCCAATTGCCTGACTGAGAACTGGTTCTTGTCACTGCGAATGCATCTGTTCCAGTAAACATAATCAGAAGGATCATCCAAAGAGTTGTGCTATGCTTTTTCATTTGAGAGACCTCGAGTGATAATAAACGTGAGCAGAATGAACTGCGTTGATTTTCTCCCATCACCACCAACGATTGTGTGCGGACCGAGATTTGTCATAACGTAGTGCGGGGGCTGAAATGTGTTTTTTATGAAGCCGACGTAATGCAAAAATTGACTACTTCCCTTCTCCCAACCGAAATTACTTGAGCAGTAAAAGTCTTTTCGTAACCGAATATGAACCCGCCTGGAGCCGATAGAAGTAGACACCATTGGGAAGACTGGATGCATCGAGCCGAACCGAGTGCTTTCCGAGGTGCATTGTTTGTGCGAGAAGCGTCATGACTTCCTGCCCTTCTACACTGTAAAGTTTGAGTGTCACAAACGCCGAGTGAGGTATGGCAAAGTCGATGGTCGAGGTGGGATTAAACGGATTGGGATAATTCTGATCCAGCCGGAACGTTACGCCTGCGGTTCCTGCCTCCTGTGCGCCAATACCGGTTAGGCTAAAGACAACGTGCGTGGAGTCCCATCGTCTTTGCGGGTTCCTATATCCCGCGTTAACAGCAAACCTGCCGGTACGCGGCGCGGTAAGGATGAACGGATTGCTACTCGTTAGATTGTTCACCGTGACTACAGTACCCGCGCTGTCGACCAGCTCGCCAGCGACATTTCCCGTTCCACCAGTCAACGTTACGCGAACCTGCAAATTCCCCAGCGATTGTACTGAGAGGATTCCTGACTGAAGCGTATGACATCCCCCTGCAGGGCCGCAACCGGGTGTGGTACCATTGAAGGAAGGTTGAGAAGGAACATATGAAAAATACCCCAACATAAGCACGCAGATTGCAAGACCCACAAGAGCATACTTTGCTTTCATAACTCCGCCTGAAAATGTGAACCACGAACTACCTGCTCGAGAAGAAATAATCAAGACGTCGTTATCCTCCCCTCCGGGAAAGAACGTTTTTCTGGAAGCCCACACCCCGTCTGGGAGATTATGCAACCAATGTTGAATATCTCGGCACATATTACGTGCCAGCATGTCACCATGTGCCACATCGCTTAAGCTGCCACTAGTGCCGATTTTTTTGTTTTGTTTGTTCAAAACCAATGAACACATTGTCATGCATGAGAAGACTTTTGTCCTCCGGAATAGCTTCGGATGGTTAAGGGTGCGCGCATATTCTGGTTGCTGATCACTAACTCTCTTTCTTCCAAACCCTTTGTTCCAATTTCATGATGCGCGCTACATGCGACTTTCCAAAGCAATCATCTCTTCTCAAAATTGAGATGATACAGTCGCCCAACTGGCGCTTCTTTACCTCAAGTCTATATGACCCAGAAACGATCCATGCCCTTCAATGTGGCACCGAGGCAACAATGCTGCAATCTTGAGTTCCGGTGGAGGCTAGGAGTTGGTGGGACCGTGATGCTGAAAGAACGGAGCTTGTGCTGCAAACAGATGAATCGGTACTTATTCCATCAAAGTTGAACCGTACCCGTGTCTTCGAGCGTAACCTGACAAGCGCCCAGCAAGCATTTTGCGGCCGCGGTGAATACGTGAGCGGATTGTTCCGATCGGTACCCGCATGAATTCAGCAATCTCCTCGTATGTATAACCCTCAACGTCACTCAACAACACAGCTGTTTGATAATCTTCGGGAATGGATTCGAGCGATGAGGTTACCTCGTCACCAAAGAATGCAGAATGGTGTTCCCCTACAGTGTTATCAACAAGAGGTATTTGAAACATTCTCTCATCACTTTTTTCTTCATTTTGAAAATCAACACTCATCGGTTCATAACGGCTTCGACGATATTCATTAAAATACGAATTCTTGCAAATTTGAAAGAGCCATGCTTTGCAGTTCGTACCTGCCTCGTACCCGCGAAAATATTTGCATGCCTTCAACATTGTTTCTTGCACGAGGTCACGAGAGTATTGCTCGTTTCCACACAGTCGAAGAGCAAAACTGTGCAAGGCCCCAAGCTGTGGAAGCGCTTCGCGTTCAAAAACCGTCTCTGCCGTCATAATAGTCACCATTAATCTGATTTGATGAATTGTTATGAATAGTCAAGTCAATCCATATGCCAATATGTTTATTTCATGGAATTGCTTAAGACGGCAAGTATTCAAGACTATTTCTTGAAGATAAGCGCTGATTGAGACAGGGATGCCACATAGTAATGAGGGGCTACAACAAGTGCCTGTGGCAGAACTGCCACTATAGGTGGAACAAGACAAGCTTGCGGTTGACGAAACTGGAATGAATAAAGCGGGTTAGTTTCGGTAGGCTGTTGGATCGATGGAGTATTCGCTCATTTTCCGGTAGACTGTTTTTCTATCCACGTCCATCATTTTCGCAATCTGATTGATATTACCTTTGTGCAGCCGCAATAGGCGAACGAGATATTTTTCTTCCGCATCCCTGATGATGGCATTGAGGTACTCTTTGTAAGGGGTGTTATGATCCGGTACGCCCACCGTCTCCTGCGATAAAACAGAGGAAGTGGGTACTTCAGTAGACGGTAGTTCGAGGGCCATGATTGTATCTCCTGTTGTTTTGATGATGGCTCGCTTGATGAGGTTTTCAAGCTCTCTCACATTGCCACGCCAGGAGTAATTCATCATGTCGTTGATGACTGTAGGAGCGATGGTTTTGGGCTGTCCGGCAACAAGACCGGAATGACGTTGAACAAACTGTTCGGCAAGCACAGGGATATCTTCCAGGCGCTCACGCAAGGGAGGAAGCATAATCGGAAAAACATTGAGACGGTAGAAAAGATCCTCACGAAAGTCACCCTGTTTCATCATCATTTCAAGATTGCGGTTGGTAGCCGCAACCACACGCGTGTCCACTGTG
>JBGPGQ010000023.1:0-18933 GCA_041483995.1 Bacteroidota bacterium | reverse complement strand
GTGGCACCCGAATAGGGCGCAATAAACTGCATTGGTGCCGGGTCACTTGCCGTCGCTGCAATCACTGTTGTGTACTGCATTGCGCCTTCCTGTTGCAGCTTGCTCACAACCTGGGCAACTGTTGAGCTCTTCTGTCCGATAGCAACATAAATACAATACACCGGTTGCACGCCATTCTTTTTTGCCTGCTCAGTGTGAGTGTATTTTTGATTGATAATTGCGTCAAGCGCAACGGCCGTCTTTCCCGTTTGCCTGTCACCGATAATGAGCTCACGCTGACCCCTCCCAATGGGAATCATGCCATCAACGGCTTTGATACCGGTCTGAAGTGGTTCCTTCACCGGCGCCCTTTGAATAACGCCAAGCGCCTTACGTTCGATGGGCATTGATTTATCCGTTCGAACGGGACCGCGACCGTCTGTCGGCTGACCAAGGGGATTGATGACGCGACCCAACATTGACTCGCCCACAGGCATCGAGGCAACACGGCCGGTTCTCTTTACGGTGTCGCCCTCTTTGATCTCACGGCTTTCGCCAAATAGAATGCATCCGACATTATCCTCTTCAAGATTGAGCACCATCCCAAAGACTCCGTGTGGGAATTCCACGAGCTCACTCATGAGCGCCTTCGTCAGTCCGTACACACGCGCCACTCCGTCACCAACCTGCAACACAGTTCCAACTTCATAGATATCCGCTTCTTTCTCGAAGCCCGCAAGCTGTCTCCGGAGTATTGCAGAGACTTCATCTGGTCTTACTTCAGCCATTGTCCTTTTCCTTTGTAGTCAATGTTAATTTGAAAGAGCATCACCAAGCACAAATCGCTCCCTCAAGAGCTCCAACTGTCGTTTGATACTTGCATCCAACACCGTATCCCCAATCCTGACGACAAGTCCTCCCTTGATTACCTTATCAAGCGCATATCGAATCCGGACTTTCTTTTTCGTATAGCGTTCGAGCTGACCTTCGAGATCCTTCTCCTGTGGAGATGTAAATTCTATCGCCGATTGCACGTCAACGGTAATGATGCCCAGCTTTTCATCTCGCAGTGCATTGAACTGCTCGATCAGCTCAGGAAGAAGTGATTCGCGGTTCTTTGATGTCAACAGTTCAATAAACGCAAGCGTCGCTTGACTAACACGATGACCCAGCAGTTCTCTGAAGATTTCGATCTTCTTTGTCACCGAAACGATCGGACTCGCGATAAATACGCGAAATTCCCGCGAGGCGAGAATCAGTTTCTGAATCACTTCAAGGTCTTCTGCCGTTCGATCACTGCTCTTCTGTTCCTGCGTTGCCATCATCAATGCCATGGCATAGCGCCGCGCCACTCGAACATTTTTCATGCTAGCTCTTGTTAATGTCTTTGATAACCGTATCAACCAGTTGACGTTGTTTCTGCGTATCGAGGTTTGCATCAAGTATCTTGCCTGCGGCCATGATGGCAAGATCTGCCACCTCTGTCCGAAGCTTCACGAGCGCGGCTTCCTTCTCACGGTTGATTTCCTCTTTTGCCTGGTCGATCATGTGCCGGGCAGATGCATTGGCCTTCTCAACAATTTCGTTCTTCACCTTTTCCCCCATCTCGCGGCCTTCCTTGATGATGCGCTGGGATTGATCGGCTGCTTGTGCGAGATGCCGCTTGTTTTCTTCAAGCAGTTTCCTGGCTTCGTCCTGCGCCTTCTGTGTTTCTTCCAGCGTCGTTCGGATCTTCTCCTCGCGAGCCGTGAGGGCGCCAAGTAACGGCTTCCACGCAACCCTGCTCAACACCACCATCACCACGACGAACGTGACGATCGTCCAGAATATTAATCCCGGATTTATTTCAAGCATGGTAAATTCTTCGTTAGGATTTCAATGAGAGCAGGATGCAGATAACGAGCGAGAAGAACGTAGCACCTTCTATGAGAGCGGCCGCAATAATCATGGATGTTCGCACTGCGCCGGCTGCTTCCGGCTGACGACCGCTTGCTTCCATTGCTGCCGCAGCAAGTTTGCCGATACCAAGTCCTGCACCAACAATGGTAATTCCTGCGCCGATGCCGGCCGCGAGATATGCCCAACCAAGATGTTCCATTTGTCTTTCTCCTAAGTTAATAGATGTAAGTGGTGATTTGCTTTTCTGCCGATCTTGTTTGAATCAAAATGAACTATTATATGCCCCGCCGCTAATGAGCGTGCTCTTTTTCGTGCTCGCGATGTTCTGCATGCCCGGCCTGGATTCCCAGCCCCATGAAAATGCACGTCAGCATCGTAAATACGTAGGCCTGAAGAAACGCAACAAACAACTCGAGAAAATTGATGGCAACAACAAATGCCGCAGTTGTCACACCGATTGTCCACGATTTGAAAAGAAAAATCAAGCCGAAAAGCGACACAATCACCAAATGCCCGCCTGTCATATTCGCGAAAAGACGAATGCACAGAGCAAAAGGTTTTGTGAACAAGCCGAGAATTTCAATCGGAATCATGATCGGCCACAAAAATATTGGTACCCCGCCGGTCAAGTGTGCAAAATAATGACCAATACCCTGGGCACGAATCGCAGAAACCTGAATCATTACAAACGCTATAACGGCAAGCCCTGCCGTAACGCTAATGTTTCCCGTTGCTGATGAGCCGTAGGGAATCAATCCCATTAAATTCATGATCAGAATAAAGAGAAACGTCGTAAGCACATAGGGCATATATCGTAAACCAGCCGCTCCCATGTTCGTCAAAACTATTTCATCCCGAATGAACGTCACAAACATTTCAACCAAATTGCCCCAACCTTTGGGGACAGAGTTTCTTCTGTTTGCGCGAGCAGCAACCGTTGCAAGAATAATGAGAAGCGCAGCGGCCACCCAGAGGAAGACGACATGCTTTGTAATCGAGAGATCAAGTGTCAAGCCCGCGATATGAATTGGATCAAATTGTGGAAGATGAACGTGACCAATAAACGGAAGTTCGAGCTCTTTGCTGTCCTGAACGTGCTCAAACAGGTGTTTGAACATTTCAGATACGGTCATCTCACCATGCTCACCTGCGGCCGCATGCCCAATTGCGTGACGTGTTGTATCCTCTGCTACCTGAAGAAATGCCGACAAATGTCAACCCTAATTTTTGTGAGAAACTTTCTTTTGAATGTACAGAATCTCTAACACAAGATAGAAGACATAAAAACTCAAGACTGAGACAACAAGTGCGATAGTGTGAAGCGCGGAAAATTTTATGAGCAGAACAAGGGTCCCAAGTGTTACCATCATTCTGACTCCTATGCCACCTAGTACGGCCTTTAGAAAGGTGTTGTAGGACCTATCAAATGAGTACTCAATAGCAAGAAACCCCGACAACACATTCAGTGTACTCAGTACCGCACCAACGAGTACTGCAAGACGAACATCCGCACCCATGTTTGCGAGAGGAATTGCAGCAAGCAACAGAGCACCAACGAAGATTATCGCAACATGCAATGGAAACCGTTTATCAACCTTCACGTTTGCCCTTATTGGTTTCTTTCATCTCTTCGTCCGCTTCCCTACCCATCACCATTGCATCTCGTAAAAATTTTGTCAACCAACCGGCCAGGGCCAGCACAATGCCACCGATAGTATACCATGGCGTTGCAGTATCAAACTTCTCATCCAAAAGATGACCTACATACCCGAATACACTGATGGAGATCGCCAACAACAAACCCGATGAGAGGAACGGCCCAGAGCCTGCCAGCGCAGCCCTCACTTTTTTGTCGATGTCACCGATAGGCTTACCTCTGACATTGTCGGACTTTTGCGGTGCATTCCTTCCATCAGTCGTCACGCTTAACATGCCCTCTGCCCGTATACTGGGCCCACGTTTTTTTAGAACGAATCGCTCTAAGAAAACTCTGAAATCGGTGCACCAACGATCAGAGCCACAAACATCAACTTCTGTCGAATATCAGCTCTTTCATCCAGCTAACATCGAGGGAGAATCTACACTGGGGGTCAAACGCGAGGTAAGATACCCATTGTTTCAAATCCACCTACCCCCTTTTGCAGGCAGATGGATCTTTACTACACTATGTGTGCGGCAGGGGTTCTTGGGTCGACTGTGTCGTCATCGTACATTTCCCGTCGAACACTGCACCTTCGTCAACCACAAGCTTTGAAGCGCGTATCTCGCCGCGCATGACCGATTTTCCTCCCAAGAGGAGTTTCTCGGTTGCCATTACGGCACCGCTGACTTTGCCGGCCACAGAAATATTTTTCGCCTTTACTGTTCCCTCAATAACACCCATTTCGCCGATTGCTGCATTCGCCTTTGCTATAACATCGCCAACAAGCTTGCCGTCGATCCGGATGCTTCCTTCAGTAGTCACCCTGCCATCGATGATCGTTTTTGTGCCAACGAGGGTTAACTCACCATTTGTCTGTTGTTTTTCAGCCACGTCTTTGATGTATCGTTTTTGTATTTATTGAATGATTGCTGAACCTAATAGGAATTCGTTTGGGTCCTGCGGGATGCCATCTTTCCAAAGTTCAAAGTGAAGATGTGTACCTAAACTCGTTTTCCCTGAATTTCCAACGAGGCCAATGAGTTCTCCCCGTTTCACAAACGTGTTTGCTGCCTTCAGCAACGACTGATTGTGTTTATAGATCGTACTATACCCGCCGCCATGCGCGATGACAATAATGTTTCCATCTTCATAAGTCCATGTAGAGAACATTATGTAGCCTTCGGCAGCCGCGTACACAGGAGTACCTTGTTTTGCCGCATAATCAATACCGTAGTGCTTTCTGACAGGATCAAACCCCTGAGCCATATACCCCTGTGTTGGCTGGAGAAGTGGGAATGCTGCGCGAAACCCTTCCATGTTGGTGACCACCGCATTGAATGGAGTCCCACCAGTCTCATAGTCTCCGTAACTTTCCGTTGATTGAACACTGTCCTCACCACCAGCTTCGACCATGATGTCAGCCATCGATGGAATCGACTTATTTTGATTTGTTACGGCTGAAGAGAAAGTCTTCGCAGACGACACCGTATCCGAGCCACTTTCCTGGCCGAGTGCTCTCCGAAGTTGAGAATTGTAATCTCTAAGAATCATAACATCATCAGCAAGGGATTTTAGTTGTCTCTGCGTTTCGACTATTTCTCGCCCGTATTTCCTCTCCAGCTCCGGGTTCGGGATGGACACATATGCAGGCAAAGAAGTATATTTTAGTGCAGCAATCATGAGCGTAATTATGAAAACAAACACAACACCACACGCCAGCCAGAATTTCAAAGCTGTAATACGAAAATTCCGCGTCTTTCCCCTTTCCCGACTCGGAACAATCAGAATACTGTACTCTTTTGGCCCTTTCCGGTGACGGCTTTCCTCGGAAGGCATCTCCCCACCTGCAAAATTGTGTGTGAATATACAGAAAAGACGCTGCAATGTCAACGACGGTATTCCTTAACACATTCCTATCGCTGTACTTGGAGCGGTTACACCCTAAAATCAAGCCATTTCTTTTCGATGAACTGGCTGACTTTTCTTTTGAAGACAGTTCGATCGAACGTGAGCGCGTGAGCGCGGAGATCTTCCGGTTTGTACGTCGTCCGTTCGAATGAATGAACCGCGTCGATGAGCGACCCTGCTGATTGTGTGTTAAATAAAACGCCAGTGCGCAGCTCAGGTGCAACAATAACTGTTTCCAAGGCGCCGCCCTTTGCGTATGCAATTACCGGCTTCCCTGAAGCCATAGCTTCTAGAGGAACTATCCCGAAGTCCTCCTCGCCGGGGAAGATCAGTGCCCGGCATTTCCCATAAAATTCCTTCAAGCGTTCATTCGATTGCCAGCCGACAAATTCAATGTTTCCTTTTGCAAGAGAATGCAAACGCGCAGCTTCAGGTCCGTCACCCACAATGACAAGTTTTGTGCCGGTGCGGTTGAATGCTTCGATTGCAAGGTCAACGCGCTTGTATGGTACAAGGGCGCTGACGACAAGATAATACCCGTTGTCACGGTGACTCATCTGGAACATCCCGGTATCAACCGGAGGGTAGATGACATCGGCTGGACGGTCATAATATTGCTTGATCCTCCGGCGGACATGCTCGGATATTGCAATGAAGTAATGTGGGTTCTTCGCCGTGCGAACGTCCCAACGACGAAGGTAGTTGACGCACATGCGCATACCGATACGCGTGAGCAGTCCGGCCCGGTCCTTCGAAAAGTACTCATCATACAAATCCCAGATGTACCGCATCGGCGTATAGCAGTAGCAGATGTGAAGCGTGCGAGGTGACGTCTGAACACCTTTTGCAACACAGTGGCTGGACGAGATGACGAGATCGAATTCGCTCGCGTCGAGCTGTTCAACCGCTGTTGGGAATAATGGGAGATAGTGTCGGTAGTACTTCAGTGCGAATGGGAGTCGTTGAATAAATGAAGTGTGGAGCGGCATCCGCTCGATAGTGGAAGACACCGAGCCTTTGACGTGTACGAGAGCAAAAAGAGTTGCATCTGGAAAGAGTTCACACAGTGCTTCAACGCATTTCTCTCCGCCCCGCATCCCGGTGAACCACTCATGAACAATTGCAATTCGCTTGGGCCGTTCCATAGATCGTCACTAATGGGCGAAAAATATACAAACATCCGTCAGCAGAAGCAACAAAACAGTATTGCAGGTAGTGTTACAGTCAGCGGAGATTCCAAGCTGTAACACTACCGTATTGCATCCATTCGATGCTGTGGTTATATTTATGACAAGTATTTTTGCCGACCTCCTTGGGCCGATAGTTGTATGTACTCCGCGTAACCTATGACCATACTGTTCGCTCTGATCCTCCTCGTGGTACTCTTTGTATGTTCCGCATCCATTGTGATTCTTTTCATCGGGCCTGTGATGCTATTACAACCTCATCGCCGCACCGTTGACTATTATCAAAAATTTACATCCGTCTTACATCCGCGAGACCTTGGGATACCTTACGAAGAGCTTACGTTAAAGACAGCAGAGGGAATAAACTTAAGCTGCTGGCTGATTAAAGCCTTGCACAACGCAAAAGGAACGATCATTTATCTGCACGGGGTTAGCGAGTGCAAGATCGTGGGGTTGCCTCTTGCTAAGGAATTGCATGACAATGGATACAATGTTTTCCTATACGATTCCCGTCGACACGGAGATAGTGATGGAAAATATTGCACATACGGTTTCTATGAAAAGCACGACACGACCACAATCATCGATTACTTGATTGCAAGACCCGACATCACCCTGCGAAGCATAGGGCTGTTGGGCACTTCAATGGGAGCCGCCGTTGCTTTTCAAGTAGCTGCGATCGACCCAAGGGTCCGTGCGGTGGTTGCCGAGAGCGGGTTTGCAACCTTACGATCCATTCTTGACGACTACCAGAGACGCATGATCAAACTCCCCTGGCACTACCTCCGCAATATCGTCATCAAACGTTCAGAATATATTGCACACTTCAAGGCCAACTCGGTTTCTCCACTGGATGCAGTTCGTGATATCCATGTCCCGCTTTTCATTCTCCACGGTACGGCGGATAATCTCATAGCGTACAAATACTCACAACTGCTTTTTGACAACGCAAACCCACCAAAGGAGCTCTGGCTCATTCAAGGTGCAAAGCATGATGACATGACCGCTGTAGGAGGCAGGGAATACACGCGACGCCTCCTTGAGTTCTTCAATAGGAGTCTACATAACCTGTGAAATGCATCTGGGTAAACCAAAGGTAGGATTCTGTGGTTGGTCGAGCATTGAGACTACAATGGCAGCCAGTAACTTGCCTTCAATAACAAGATGTCTTCATGTGGCAAAGAGAACGCAGCTTTGAAGCGTCGACCGAACCCGGATTCGTACATTCCGCTATCGTCGAACCGTCCCTGTGTCCACACAAGATAGAGCGTGCTACCCGGCAGATACTCCCATCGCAAGAGGACATTCGCGTTGAACGTAACCTCATTGAAATCCGGGTTGATAAATGATGCTGTAGATATAGCATATGGAACAAAATCAGTACTGCTGACAAGCGCCCTATAGTTAACATATCTCCCGCGGGCAATCAGTATCTGGGAGAAGAATTGGAGCGAGAGGTTTTTCGTGAACGTTATGATGCCGCGTAATTCAAGATCAAGCTGGTCAACATCCCTATCGCCAAAAAGACTGTTGGATACCCCGGTGACCGAGGGAGTGCTGCCATAGGGAAACATCCACGCTTCCTCATTGCGCGTACGCGAGTATACAACAACCGGTGTTAACTCCATCCATGGTACAGGTCTTAGCGTCATCGCCAGCTGTTCAATCACGCTGCGTTTCTTTTTGACATCTACACTATAGGAACTGGTCAAACGCACAGAAACATCTTTGCGCTGGTCAGTCGTTACCGATAGCTGAAAAGCATGTCCGGCTGGGCGTTTGTATATACCAATGATCCCGCGTTCTGCATCGTCATAGGCTGGGTGAGAGTACGCATAAGTAAAGTCCATCAACCAAAAGTTTGTAAATTCAGCAGTACCCTCCATATTTAACACAGCGTGTGTAATCACACCATCCCAATTCCATCTATACTCGGGATTTAACGCTGCAGAGTAACGCTTGACTATACCATTGGCAAAATTCTCACGATAAATCAATTGGGTATAACCACCGTAGTCGCGCGGTTGTGCGAAAAACCCGATATCGTTACAATCAAAAAATCTGCTGTAGAAATCGTACGATGTTGTATAAAACCAGTGTTCATTGGAAAGGCGCGAAAAGAGCAACCTTCCAGCTGTTCCATTTCGTTCTACTGCAGGATCGGATGCGCGGGCTCCGGCAAAATATCCATCCAGTGCGTATGTCGCATCTCCAAGACGAAGGTTCCAGTCGATCCCGGTAGAAAGAGATGGGTATAATGCTTCTCTTGATGCAAGTGTCACGATCCCACCGAACCATGAGTTTGCCCCGATTTCTTGTTTCAGCCGAAGAACATTATACGAACCCAGAGGTTCTATCCTGACAGTCGATACATGTCCCGATGAATCCTTAATTGTTGCTTCTTCAATATCTGTCAGAGCTGCCACCATTCCCATTGAAAAGCCCGACTCTGTCTGACCGGAGAGCTTTGCTGCGCTCAGAATTGTTGTTGTCTGTGGGTTTTCTTCTATGACTCCGCCCGGTGGGGCCGTCACACTGCCACTCGGGCGCTTCCCTATTCTGCGAGAGAAAAACAATGGAAGTGATGTGTTGTCTACGCTTGACCCGAACGCGAAGAAATGAGAACCCTCTACAAAGAAAGGCCTCTTTTCGGGAAACAGCGTCTCAAATACAGTCAAATTGAGCACTGCCCGGTCAACCTCCACCTGTCCATAATCCGGATTTACCGCTGCATCGATTGTAAAGTTTCGCGTGACACCGTATTTCAGGTCAAGTCCTCCGGTCCCTTCAAGCTTGGATGTTGCTGCCATACCTGAAGTTGATGTTTGAAAACTTGATCTCCCCGACACATACGGCAGAAGGTTAAGGTGTAGGGGAGGTTTGATATTTGCAATACCTCCAACATGTCCCCATTTGGGAATCAAAAGCGTCTCGCTACGCGGAACCATCACCCACTCATCTGTTTCATGTTTTCGACTAATATAGCGTCGAAAGTTAATCCCCCACTCATACTCCTCACTTTCATGCTCAGTGAAACGCAATGCGCTGTACGGAATCTCAAACTCTGCAGACCAGCCGTCCGTATATGTTTGCGTCGCCACGCTCCATACTGCGTCCCAGATATCATCATACACCGTTCCGCCCTGCGAAAGAAATCCATCGGACTGCACTCCGGAAACGTTTGTGCTGAATACAAAGGCAGTTTGATGATCATGGTAGGAGTCGATCTGGACAGTGAATCTGTCTGCCTCGGTGCTTCGATCGCGACGCGTTAACTGTCGTACAATCTCACCTGGTTGCGTATCGTAACAAATTACTCCGACGTACAACGAGCGGTCATCGTAAAAAATTCTCACGGATGTACGTTCCGTTGGGGACGCTCCTTCATTCGGATCATATTGCGTAAAATCCGATACAGGCGTCGCTGTTGACCATTGTGTATCGTTCACCCAACCATCTAGCACAGGGGGGGTCATTACGCGGATAGAGGTGATTTTTTTGGGTGAGGTTCCGGCATGTACCGGTGAAAGAAAAAGGAGTGCGGGGAAAAAAACGTAGAAGGCCGTTTTGCTCATGACCTCAACATAGTAAGCCTTCTTTCGCAAAGAATCAATGTAGAGGTAGTGTCTCAGCGTCAACGTGCAAGGCTGACTACACTCTCTATGTGATATGTATGAGGGAACATATCAACCGGCTGGACTTCCTGAATGGAATATTCCGTGTCATCGCACATCAGCTTGAGGTCGCGGGCCTGGGTGGTCGGGTTACAACTCACATAGACCACACGTTCGGGACGCATTTCTCGGATACGTTTCACAACTCTTTCATGCATGCCACTCCTGGGGGGATCAACAATGATGACATCCGGTTGAGGATGGCCGGCAACTATTTCGAGTGAATCTTTGACGTCGCCCAGGACAAAAGTACAGTTGATAACGTTGTTCATAACTGCATTCTTGCGCGCATCTTCTACGGCAGATTCGATTGCTTCAATCCCAATAACCTGAGCAGCGCTGTCGGCCATTTGCAAGGTTATTGCGCCAGTTCCACAGTAGAGATCGTAGACGACATCCGTGGGGGAGAGGCGAGCCATCCGCTTAGCCGTTTCGTACAAACGCTCGGCTTGCAGTGTATTTGTTTGGAAAAAAGAGTTGGCCGAAACGCGATACTTTATGCTGCCAATCTGTTCCGTTATATAGCCAGAGCCATGGTATATTTTTTCCTGTTCACCGATTGCCACCTGTGACATGCGGGTAGTAATGTTATTAACGATTGTTGTGATGGCAGGAACCTCTGTAAGCAAGCAATCGCGGATCCTACCAAGAATTTCCGGGCGATCTTCGGAGGTCACAAGATTCACCATCAGATCACCAGTTCGTTTGCTTTCACGGATCACAAGGTTGCGCAGATACCCCGTGTGGGTGTATGTTGAGTAGATCGTCAGACCTTGCGCAAGACACAAGGTACGGAGCACATTCACGATTCGGCAACTCGCTTCCGATTGCAACCAGCATTCTTCAAGATCCAATACCCGATCGAACCGTTCCGGAATATGCAGACCCAGTGCAAAGCGGCTCTGAGAATTTTCTGGGCGTTCGCCTGACTGTCGTTGCATCATCTCTTCATTTGTCAACCATTTTTCGCCAAAGGAAAACTCCATTTTGTTCCGGTAAAAATAGGGGTCTTCCACCCCCAACGTTTCATTAACGTGGACTCCCTTGAATCCCCCGATCCGTTCAAGAGCGTCCACAACATGCTGACGTTTGAAATCGAGCTGTGATTGATAGCCTACGTGCTGCCACTTGCAGCCTCCACACGTCCCAAAGTATCTGCACCGCGGTGTTGTGCGCAATGGGGAATAAGTAAGCACTTCAATGATTTCAGCTTCAGCAAATTGTTTCTTAACCTTCGTCAGGCGAACGCGCACCTCGTCGCCGGGAACGCCCTGGCGTACAAACACAACCATGCCATCGACCCTGGCAATACTCTTCCCTTCGAAGGCGAAGCCCGTCAGAGTCATGGACAATTCGTCTCCTCGCTTCACACGCCACCCTGATCAGTCTTCCCCAACTCTCTCGTCAATTCATTCCATCGAAAATACTGATCGGCAAGCTCCTGCTCGACGGCTTTGTATTGCGCACTGATTTTGCGAACCCGCTCTCCATCTTTATAGAAGTCAGGCTCTCCCATCAAGTGCTGAATGTCAGCCTTTTGTCGTTCCTTTACTTCTATTTCTTTCTCAATTGCTTCGATCTTCTTCTGAAGCGGTCTTGTTTTTTTATAACGCCTTTGCCGCTCCTCAGCCTCAAGACGTTTTCGGTCCTTGTCACGGGGTTGCGTCGCATCTTTTGATGTGCGTACGGTTTTTTCCGCCTGCTCCTTTTGTCGCGCATACATGTAGTCGCTCACGTTGCCAAGGTACATCTTCAGATGTCCGTGCTTGAATTCAACCACCTTATTGACTATCGGATCGAGGAAGTCGCGGTCATGTGATACTATCACAAAACTTCCTTGATAATTCTTGAGTGCTTCCTGCAGTACGGTCTTTGAACGCATGTCAAGATGGTTGGTCGGTTCGTCCATCACAACAAGGTTGCTTGGTTGCAACAGCATCTTTGCAAGTGCCAACCGACTTTTCTCTCCACCCGAAAGGACGCGCACTTTCTTGAACACATCATCGCCACTGAAGAGAAAGCAACCAAGCAGTGTACGCAACCGCTTTCGAATATCTCCTGTGGCTACTTCCTCAACGGTTTGAAGCACATCCTTTTGTGGATCCAATTCATCCGCCTGATGTTGCGCAAAATACGATACGGTAACGTTGTACCCGACAGTCCGCTCTCCGGCATCGATCGACTCAACACCCGCGATGATTCTTGAAAGGGTGGACTTCCCGGCTCCATTCACGCCAACGAACGCAATCCTGTCTCCCCGATCGATATCAAAATCAATTCCATCAAAAATTCTGTTGATGCCGTAGCTTTTATGAATGGAGCGGAGTTCTATCGCTGACCGACCACTGGTCGGGGCAGGAGGAAATTCAAAATGGATTCCGGATTCTTCATCATCAAGTTCGATGCGTTCGATCTTGTCAAGTTGTTTAATGCGACTTTGCACCTGCCGCGCTTTCGTTGCCTTATAGCGAAACCGTTCAATGAATTGCTCCGTTTGCTTGATCTGCTGTTGCTGGTTCTTCTGCGCAGCGCGCTGTAATTCTTTTCGTTCTTCCTTCGCTTTGAGAAAGAATGTGTAATTGCCTGTATATTCGTTCAGTTTGCCAAGGCTCAATTCGTATGTTTTCGTTGTCATGGTGTCGAGAAAGCGACGGTCGTGGGAAACAATCATTACCGCTCCGTCATACGACAGGAGGTATTCCTCCAGCCACTGCAATGAATCAAGGTCAAGGTGATTGGTCGGTTCATCGAGGAGGAGGAGAGAGGGCTGCATGAGGAGAAGTTTTGCAAGCGCAATGCGCATTTGCCATCCCCCACTGAACTCACCGGTCTGCTTCTCTAGGTCAGACGTGGAGAAGCCCAACCCCATGAGAATTTTTTCGATCTTCGATTTCAGCCGGAAGGCATCCGTGTCTTCGAGTTTGTGTTGAAGCTCGCCATACAATTCAAGCAATTCCTGAAACTCTGTTGTATCGTGACTGATCTCCGTCATTCGCTGCTGAATTTGTTCAAGGCCATTCTGGATGTCAAGAATGTCACCGAACACCGTTTCAACTTCCTTGTACAACGTTCTTCCCTCAGCGTGCAGACCGTCCTGTGGCAAATACCCGACCGTAACATAGCTGGCCTTTGCAACTTCTCCTTTGTCAACCGAAGCTTCACCGATGAGGATCTTCAGCAGCGTGGATTTCCCGGCACCATTCGATCCGATGAGGCCGATCCGGTCATGAGGAGAAACCTGGAAGGAAATCTCCTCGAAAAGATAACGTTCACCGAACTGCAGGGATATGTTTACACCGGAAATCATAGGATGGTGTTTGTTTCATGATTGCCGCAGCGAGAGTCGCGACGGCGGCCAATGTTCTTCTGTACCATTTTTTTTCTAATCATAGAGAGGCTATGCTGATGGGTGTCTGCCGCAGACAACTTTGTCTATTTCAGGTAATACTTCAGCGGGTTGGGATCAACGCGACATTCTTCGGCGATCCGGATGCGGTCAATTTTGTTTTCATCGCGTAGTTTGTACAGTTGCGGAACCATCCTGTCACGAAGCTCAATTGGGGTCATGGGATTGATAAAGATGCTGGTCCCGCCTTCGAATCCGGCCGGCACATTGACGCGCCATTTGATCAGAACGTGCCACGGCATCTTGTACACTGCATCGATGGGAGTATAGTACCATTCTTCGTTGCATGAAATCTGGCTTCCCATTGCAGCATGACAGGCATGGACAAGGCTACTGACGCCCCGAATCTCAGCCTCCGAGTGCTCGTAAGGCCTGCCTGCTTGCGCCCGTGAATAGATTTCAATAGTAGGGTAGCGATGCCCGATGCCTGCAAATGCAATCGCGTAATCATTCTCTGCAAAAACGAGGTTGTGGTGCGCCGCAAAGTTTACTCCAAAGTCGTTGAATACATTCGGATCTTCACGCAGCATCTTGACTTGCTTTTCAATTGATGCACCCCATTCATCCAATGCAACAAGTTGTTTGTGCAAATGATCGAACGAGGCGCCCGCTGGCCGGAGCCAGTTCTGGAAAACACTGACATACCGCACGTACCTGTTCATCGTCGCAATATCCTGGATCGCATCAATGGTGAACCTGAAATAACGAAAGTGTTCCTCCAGCGTCATATCGCCGGATGAAAACAGATCTGTAATATTGCTTGCTCCTTCTTTGTAATGCCGCTTTGCGATGATAAGCTCGTGTCCGCCGCCGAAAAAGGCATCTGCTATTGTTAACTGGTCGGCCATCGGCATCTTCTCTATCTGCTCATCCGTTTTCCCCTCTTGCTTCAGCTTGTAATGGATGATATCAGTGATGTGCTTTAAACCGACCTGATTTGCAAGATACTCCTCTTTCCACTTTTGTCGGGCTGCAATCATCTTGTAAGCATAGTTCTTCCGCCAATAGTCCAACGTTACTATCTCAAACATGTTCCCAACACGGCGGAACTCTGCTGTTGTTGACGCATACCTTTCTGGAACGAGTGTGTCTACCCGCTCCCACAAATCATGGTTACGAATGAGGCGGGATTTTTCAGGAGGTGTTTCAAAATAGCGCGGGGGACAGAAGCTGCAGTAATCTTCTGGCGAATGGAGTTCGAGTGATTTTGCAGTAACAGGAACGTCATTCGACAGCGGCTTTTTTCCCCGCCCTGCAACAGTCCACACTTCTGTACCGGTGAATGGGTTTACCTGCTTCACCGTTCCATCCGGCATAATATTGTAAAACATATTGAAATTCATGATGTATTCAGGCTCCCCGAAGAAAACGAATTTTCCATTACTCAAAATTGAGTCGCAGATTCCAACAATGAATCTACCTTGTCTTTGTTATCAGCTTCAGCATAGAACCTGATAAGAGGTTCCGTACCAGACGCTCTCACCAACACCCAGCCTCCATCCACAAACAACTTGAAACCATCTGTGTCTTTTCTCTCGATGACCTTGTGGTTTCCGATGGAACTGATCGGGCCTCCATATTTTTTTATAATCGCATCCTTTTGTTTTTCCGTTACATGAAGATCAACACGCTTGAATTCGTGTTGCCCAAACTCGTCCATGAGTTCCTGCACAAGCGCGCCCAATGATCTTCCTCGCACCGCCATCATTTCGCATAAGAGAAGTCCGAGGAAGATACCGTCGCGTTCCGGGATATGGCCCTTCACACCAAGCCCGCCGCTTTCTTCGCCCCCGATAAGCACATCGCGTTCCGTCATAAGCCGACAAATATGTTTGAATCCAATCGGCGTTTCGTGCATTGTCAAACCGTACTTCGCGCACTGTTTATCGACCATTTGCGTGACTGAAAAGGATTTTACCACCTCGCCAGTCATTCCTTTTTGTTCGACCAGATATTTCAGCAACAACGAAAAGATGCGATGAGAGTCGACGAAGTTCCCCTGTTCATCCACTGCACCAATGCGGTCGGCGTCACCATCGGTCGCAATGCCGATATGGTATCTTTCCACCTTCACCCAGTGCATTAATTGCGTTAGGTTTTGTGCCAGGGGCTCGGGGTTTGTACCGCCAAAAGAAGGGTTATACGTTTCATGGATTTGCCGTACCTCAGGCAATACTGTGTCAAGCACACCCTGTCCTGCACCATACATAACATCATAGAGTATGCGAATACCTGATTTCCTGATCATTTCAAGATTGATTTTTGTCGCAAGATCATCAAGATACCGCTGCTTCATACCGATGTGAATGATTTTTCCGGTGTCAACAAGCTGGCTGAATGAATACTTGCCGGTGGGGGGGTTTTTCAGCTTCATCACACCCACCAATTCCTTTTCCACTTTCCCTATCATTTCGGGATGAGCAGGGCCGCCGAAATCGCCCTTGATCTTGAATCCATTGTACTTCGCGGGATTGTGGCTTGCAGTAATTACGATGCCACCGGCCGCATTCTCCATCCGTGTTATCAACGAGACCATCGGTGTTGACACGATGCTGTTCGCAAGCTTCACCTTGATGCCGGTATTCGCGATTACTTCTGCAGACTTCTCTGCAAATTCGCGGGACATGAACCGCGCATCGTATCCGATAACGATTCCGTTCTTGATCTTCTTGTGTTTTTTGAAATAGCGCGCTGTTGCAAGAGCAACTTTCTCAAGATTGGCAAACGTGTAATCATCACCGATGACTGCACGCCAGCCGTCTGTACCAAACTTAATGATCTGAGCCATAGAGACCCACAATATTGTGCTATGAATTCCGTTTGCCAGCGAATGCACTCAGGCCGGGGTATATTCCAGAAGCATCAAGTTGTTCTTCGATTCTGAGCAACTGATTGTATTTCGCGATGCGATCCGTTCTGCTGGCCGAGCCCGTCTTGATTTGTCCTGCATTTGTTGCCACCGCAATATCGGCAATAGTCGCGTCCTCGGTTTCGCCGGAACGGTGACTGATGACGCATGTGTAGCCTGCTCGTTTTGCCATCTCAATCGCGTCAAGTGTTTCTGTGAGCGTTCCAATCTGGTTGACCTTGATCAGAATGGAATTCGCAACGCCCGAGTCAATTCCCTTTTTCAGAAACGATGTGTTCGTCACAAACAAATCATCGCCAACAAGTTGAATCTTCTTGCCAAGTACATCGGTCATCAGTTTCCAGCCATCCCAGTCGTTTTCTGCCATGCCGTCTTCGATGGAGAGAATCGGATATTTCCTCACCAAGTCTTCGTAGTACCGGACCATTTGGTCTGAGGTTTTGCTTGACTTGTCTGATTTGGCGAAGACATATTTGCCATTCTCAAAGAACTCGCTTGAGGCTGGGTCAAGAGCGAGGTACACATCTTTTCCCGGCTCGTAGTTAGCCTTGCTAATCGCTTGGAGGATAACTTCGACTGCTTCTTCATTTGACTTCAGGCTTGGTGCAAACCCGCCTTCATCGCCCACTGCGGTATTGTACCCTTTCTTTTGCAAAACCGACTTGAGTGAATGGAATACCTCCGTTCCCATCCGTAACGCCTCGGCAAAACTCGGAGCATTCACAGGAACAATCATAAACTCCTGCAGGTCAACATTGTTGTCAGCATGCTTGCCACCATTTAAGATATTCATCATGGGAACGGGCAGTGTTTTCGCATTCGCCCCGCCAATGTACGCGTACAGGGGCAATTGCACGGATTGCGCAGCGGCTTTCGCAACAGCAAGTGATACGCCAAGTATCGCGTTGGCCCCCAACTTTGACTTGTTGGGCGTCCCGTCCAGTTTGATCATGAGTGTGTCAATGCCAATCTGATCGGTCGCTTCAAATCCCGTCAATTCACCAGCGAGTGTGTTGTTCACATGCTCGACCGCATTGAGAACACCCTTGCCAAGGTAGCGCGACTTATCGCCGTCCCGTAATTCCACAGCTTCATGCTCGCCGGTTGAGGCTCCGCTCGGGACAGCAGCTCTTCCAACAACTCCATTTTCAAGTGTAACATCAACTTCAATTGTTGGATTTCCGCGAGAGTCTAAGATTTCGCGTCCAATGATATCGGTTATCGTCGTATTCATCAGTCTCTCCTTCAAGGGTATTTCAAGTCAGGTGGACAATCTTGGAAGGTATGAAAAGGTGTAGAAAGTACGTCAAATTGACGGACAAAATCAACAATCTCTGTGACTATCAGGGAATGAGGGTCGTCGACATCCAATCGCACTGGTCCACCAGATCGTTTACTCGGCTCACAGCCACATCGGTCGCAACATAGTTGAGCGAAAGCCAGTATGAACTCTTCGCCTCTTGAAACTTCTTCAATCGAAAGAGACAATCACCAATTGTCTTCAACCGAATCGCTTCCACTTTGCTGTCCTGACCGCCAAGCTGAAGTTGTGCCAAGCTTGCAAGGGATTCTTCATATCGTCCCAGCCGAAATAGTAACCTGCCACGGAGATATTGTGCAATCCAATCGTGATCACTGTTGCTGGTGATCGAATCAAGTATTCCAAGCCGAATTGTATCCCCTGCATCAGAAAGGAAGTACTTGAGTAGAGCGCTACCGTATGCCGTGTCCTTAATTGCAAAAGAGCGAAGTGCTGCCGTTTCATTGCTTCGCTCAGAAAGATCTGCACACAATACTCGTTGATACAAGTTTGCAGCGTTAATGTTCTTTCCCTGCGCCCACAAAGCATCCCCGATAGTCAGGAAAAGCGAAAGATAGTGTGTGGGGTTTTGCCCCATCATTATTGTGTCAAGAGCGGAAGCGAGAACGCTGTAGTCATGCAATCGGAGAGAACTCACAAGATAGCCGCTTAACGATTCATATCCTTTACCCTCTCGGTATGACTCAGAGTATAACGCTGTGGCCGCTGCATAATCCTTCACTGCAAACTTCTCCCCTGCCAGTCTATTTCTCTCGGCTATAGCGCGGGGACAAATTTTTTGAAAGATGGGCGGACTGCGGAAGAAAACTTCAATCGCATCGCGGTCGCTTTCCA
The DNA here is from genome assembly GCA_041483995.1 of Bacteroidota bacterium. GTDB lineage: Bacteria > Bacteroidota > Ignavibacteria > UBA10030 > UBA6906 > JBGPGQ01. The sequence continues at coordinate 214 of JBGPGQ010000023.1, read as the reverse complement.
CGAGAGGAATGGCGTCCAGAAATTCCTGCCACTCAACAATCAACTGATCCAGTGACCGGCCATAGGCAGACTCATAGTCCAGTGTTCGATAGACCTTCATCATCGGACGCATATTGTACTTATCGATGAGAAACCGGCAGAATGATCCTGCCAGGACATAACTCACGGATGAAGATTGCGACGCAAAACCTGCGAAGAGCATCAGCCCGCGGAT
>JBGPGQ010000022.1:0-19310 GCA_041483995.1 Bacteroidota bacterium | reverse complement strand
GTGCTTCAAGCCAAGGAATGATATAACGGGCGGATACATCGTATTCGTATTGCCAGTATTTCTTCACATGATCTGTCAGTTCTACCATTGTATTATCTCATCAAATCTTCGATGCTGGCCGCCATGTTTTCCCACGAATATTTCTTTTTCTCTCGTTTCACGTTTGCTGTGAACTCTGTTTCCCGCTCTTCCACAAAGTATCGTTCGATGGCAAGAGATAATGCTCGCGGATCATTTGGTGTAACGACAAAGCCGGTTTTTCCATCGATAACAACCTCACCAAGTCCACCGACATTGGTTGTAATTACGGGCTTATCAAAATTGTATGCAGTCTGCACAATAGCGCTTTGAGTCGCCGAAAGATATGGGAGAACAAGGACATCGGCAGCGCAAAAGTACTGCGCTACCTCAGTCTGCGGAATGTAGTGAGATGTAAAGCGAACATGTTTCTCCAGGTTCAATTCTTTCACTTGTCTGTGGTACACGGAATCGTCCTCGTAAAACTCCCCCACAATCAATAACAGTATGTCGTTGCCGTACTCTCTCTCTCTCATCATGCGCATTGCTTCGAGCAAGACGCTGAGCCCTTTGTACGCACGGATGATTCCAAAAAACAACAAAACTTTTTTTTCTTGTATCCCAAGCCTGGCGCGTGCTTCCTGCTTGTCTACCGACCCGCCGAAGATATCGAACACAGGCATGGGAACCTTCTTATAGCGCACATTCGGCCAGAATTGAAGAAGGTCACGCTCTACTGATTCGGATTGCACGATAAAACAATCAGCCTGCCAAAACGCAAACCTCGTGAAAAGCATGTCCCCGGCGCGGTGCTCGTGCGGTACGATATTATGGCAGAGGAACAACATCTTTGTCGACTTGCGCCATCGGGCTATTGCAGCAATCGTTCCGTAGCAGGGACCAAAGAACGGCATCGAGTACGCAAAGATGATAAGATCCGGCGACTTGCTGCGAATCTTAATACCAACTGAGATCCAATTGAACGGATTGATTGAATCTACTAACTGCTCAGTTGGAACTCGGAGCAATTCTCCGCCGGTCTCTTTCTGCGTCTTGCCGGGAAACAGCAACTTCGGATACTGCCTTTTGAACGTGACAATTTCGACGCTGTGTCGTTTGCTGAGCTCTTGATATAACAACGCAGTGTGATGTGCGATGCCCCCGCGCAATGGGTGTGCCGGGCCGACAATGATGATCTTCATCGTGCGTGGCTATTCAAACTTCATGACGTACACTTCTTCGTGTCCTGGCCAACGGGGAAAAAATGCCAGCCGTTCCGAACGAATAATATTGTTGCCCAAAAGCCGTCTCCATTCCTGAGGCGTGCGGATGCAATCACCGTCGTCCATTTTGGCAAGGAGATATGCAAGGGGGTTTCGCCACAATACGGGCAGCACCGGTTCAATGGCAATAAACATTGTTGGCTTTCGAGCCTTCGTCCCAACAGCATCAAGCAAGCGTTGGCACTGCTGATCATCGAGGTGATGGAGCAGGCCATGACAGAAAACAAAATCAAAGTTCTTGACCAATTCGCCGAGTTGGGGATCGTCAACATCTCCAATTCCGAAGCTGTAAGCGGAGTGGTCTCGCTGTGCTGCTGCGACCCGGTCGCCGGCAAGATCGATACCATAATATGCTGCTGGGGAAAATGCCGAAGAGAGATTTCCGCCTCCACAAGCCAGTTCCAGAACTTTCACTGGAGGTGATCGCTTCGGCAGGCTTGCGGCATGGACATCAAGTTCGTGCAGAAGCACCCGCTTTTGTTGCGCGTATCCAACATGTACGAAGTCCTGTATCATTTTATACGTCTTATAGCTCAGCATGGCCTATCTTTTATTATGTTCAGTCCGCATAGTTTCATGCATCACTCCTGCGCCTTCCCACGATGAAGATATTTCCTGCCTTCAGGGGCAATGGCATTGACCCAAGTCCAACCCCTGCTACTACATTCCTGCAAATGTTTTTCACACCCTGCGGCAGAGGAAACATTTTGAGCCAGTAGTCCACAGGATAGCTGTTCTTCACGTTTGACACTTCGAGAACTTCAAACCCAGTCTTTTCAAGAAGCCTCTTCAACGTTGCTTTGTTGAACAGATAAATATGCTCAACATCTATGATGGGAGATTTCTCTCCAAGTAATTTTGCCTGGAGCCCTTCCACGTTGTGGGTGATGAAATACGCAAGGCCGCCAGGCTTGAGGATATCATGTGTAACACGCAAAACCTCAACCGGTTCACTCAAATGATCCAGGGTTTGGAATGAACAAACCAAGTCAAATGTCTTATGTGCGTACAATCCATCTTTGAAAAATCCAAGAGAGATGTTCTTCTTCACGTTCGGACTTGCCATTTCTTTGGCCTCAATACTCGGTTCGCAACCAAAGACATCCTTGAAACCGTGCGCGAGTAACTCATCGAGAAAGAACCCTGTACTGCAACCAATCTCAAGCGCTGCTCCTTTTTGAGCTCCATTCATGAATGGTTCAAGGCAGGCCCAATAGTCCCTCCTAATTATCTCAGTGTACTCTGCAAAGGTCACTTTGCTCAATGAATAAAGGCGCTTCAGCATGTCGTCCGGCAGAATATCACGCGAAAATACTAAGCCACAATCACGGCAACGAACAATGTCATAATGGAAGTGTTCCGTTGAGCGCCGAGCCGAAAAAACTTCTGGTGTAAGGTCTTCTATCCTGAATGTCTGAGGATATAACTTCTCAACGTTCTCTCCTTCGCCACAAAATAAACAGTGTTTGCGAATGTAGTCCATTATCTCATCCTGATCATTTTTGGACCCAGACCGTGTATCCCAACGGATCATCTGTGGAACCAAGATTCAGCAGCAACGAGAGGTGGCCGAGAATCACACACAGAATGATAACGGGCACAAAGAGCAGCGCCGGGAAAATTGTTACAACCAATGCCGATCTTTGCTTTGGCGCAAGGAGCCGGAGGTAGGCTACCATGATTTTGGAGACAATCACCGTTATGTCGGTCCCGCGTGGTTCGATCTTGACAGATGAGAACGCGGAGAACAGCATTCCGAGCGTCGTTGGTGTGAACCGATGATAGTCATATGGTATGTAATGAAACCGGGCTGACCAGGGAACAGTGACAACACCCGTTCCTCCTGGTTTCAGCACCCGATGCATTTCTGTGATGATCGGTTGAGGGTCTGGAAGATGTTCTATGACTTCAGTACAAATGAAATGATCAATCGACGAGGTCCCGTAGGGGATGTGCTCTCCATCGAAGTGGGTCACTGCGGTATTGTTGTAGCCAAACCGCTCTGCATCACTGCTGTCGATGCCGCAATACTCTGCAACTTCATCGTTCACAAGATGCCTGTAGGGACACTCTCCTGCTCCGACATCCACAACTCTGCCAGTAAGTCCCGGCAAGAAGATTCTCATATGCTTGTATACCGTATTGACCTGAAAGTCGGCCCCCACGCGAGCGTAAAACAGCACCCAGTGAATGAAGGTGTCTGGGGGAGTATGAGCAGGTGGCTGGAAGTGCTCGCTCATCTGCCCTGACGGTTTAAGAAGTTTTCCATATCGTCCGCCGTTTTATAGTGCCTGCCTCCAAAACGTATCGCTTTTCGTATGAATTTTGGTCTCTTTTTTGTCTCTTCAAAAATCTTGATGAGGTATTCTCCAAGGAGGGACATGGCCAGGACTTGAATGCCGCCGAAAAAAAGAACAAGCACGATGATGGTGGTGACCCCATGCGGTGTATCCGGATACAGCAGCTTGGCAATAATCTGGGCGATCCCTGCGAGGAATGCTACGCCCGTAAGTATCACACCAAAGTAGCTTAAGAGTTCGAGAGGCACAAAACTGAACGATAGTATTCCTTTCTTCGCCCACCATATGTTCTTTCGCCAATTGTTCGTCGTCTTCCCGAACATTCGTTCCGGCCTGATGTAATCAACACCTGTTTGCTTGAAGCCAACCCACGCCCTGAGGCCACGCAAGAATTGATCGGTTTCAGGAAGCCCAAGGAGTTCCTTCACAACTTTTTTGTCAATCAAAGAAAAGTCACCGGCATCAAGCGGTATGGGGACATAAGACATTCCCCGAAAAATTTTGTAGAACACTTTATAGCTCGCACGCAATACCCTCTTGGTCTCGCGTTTCACTCTTCGTCCATACACAACCTCGTTTCCTTCCAACCACCTCTCATAAAATTTCGGGATAATTTCCGGCGGGTCCTGGAGGTCACCGTCAAGCAATACTACTGCATCCCCCGTTGAGACTTGCATGCCGCTGAGGAACGCGCTCTGCGAACCAAAATTCCTGGAATGCTCAATAGCAATGACGTGATTATCCTTTGCTGTGATCGACGCCAGGACTTCATCCGTATTATCAGGACTCGCATCGTTGACAAAAATGATTTCATAATCGACGTTCATTTGAGCAAAAGCTTCCGTAAGACGCCTATGCATAACCGGTATTGCTTCTGCATCCTTGTAACAGGCAATAACGGCCGAAATCCTTCTGGGCTCCCCGAACGGTGTTGCAATCTTGCTTGTTGGAAGAACGTACTGCTCTTTTTGCCATAACAGTGTCTTCCGGAGACCCTCTTCCAGAGCAGTGGCAGCTTCCCAGTGGAGTATCTCTTTTGCCTGAGTCGGGTTTCCATACCAGTCTTTTAGATCCCAAGTCCGGTTTTGCATACTACTCCAGGATGGTTCACTCTTAATCTCACAGATTTTCTTTACAACAGCTGCGAGCTCCCGTATTGTAGTTTTCTTGCCCGTCGCTATATTCACTGACGCGCCCGGTTTTTTCTTTACTCCCTCTGTTGCGCCCAGAATAGCTGCCTCGACAGCATCATCGATATAGACAAAGTCCCGCGATATTTCCGGATCAACAAGCGGAGGATATGTTCCATTGAGGCCATGTTCTATGATCCTTGGGATGAGCCTGTCGGGTTCTTCATAAGGTCCGTAGACAGAATAGAAGCGCAGGTTGATCACCGGCTGCTTCTTCACCACACCATAATATTGTAACAGATACGACGCTGAAACCTTTGTCACCGCGTAATGACTATTAGGGAGCAATTCTGCGTTTTCTTTCGGTGCAGCACTGTTGAGGCCATACTCGGAAGATGACCCGGCGTGGACGAACGCGGCAAAGCCCTTAGTGGAGGCGCTCTCAAGAATATTCACCAATCCATTGACGTTTGTTTTGTATATCAAATCAACATCATCCTGGCGTGAATAAGCGCCGAACGCGGCAAAATCGAAAATGGTCTTGAAGTCAAACCTTTCAAACAGACTCCCGACTGATGCGGGCTCGGTGATATCACCATAGACAAGATTCTTCGAAGGCAATTCAACAAGTCGCCACGGAATATATTTCTGATGCGTCACAGCGTAGCAGTCTTCGCGCACCCGCAAAATGGCTCTCACGAGGTTAGCGCCGATAAACCCGCCGGCACCAAATACAACAATGGGTCCCCGAAGGTCTTGTATTTTCTGTTTAAGGGATTCGTTCATATCGGGCCATTGAAGAATTTACTGATAGTTGCAACCAGCGTATTTCCTGTCATTCCATTTTCTTCCTGGTGCCATTTCTGACTTCCGTATTTACCTGACGGGTATCCCATTGCGTAAATGTTTTTAAATGCTATCGCACAATCAACAGATTCCAGAAGAAGGCGGGCAATCGTTTCATTCATGCCGCACTGTTCATAATGTTCTTCCAACGTCAGAACTTTTTTCTTCTTGTTGACACTTAAAAGTAATTCCGCCGGAAGTTCGTTGACAGGAAAAACGCCAATGCTCCAGACTTCCAGTCCTTCGAGAAGTTCTTTGTTCGGTATTTCAAGAATGTTGGCAACGACGGGTCCCGTACTGATCACGACACCCTTGTTCCCATCTTTGATCTTCCTCCATTGCCGAAAACTTTCCAGGGGATAATCAATTTTTACGGAAAGATTGAGGCGTAAATAGTTTGGTGAAGAGTCACCGGCCATGGCGTAAACAGCCTCGGCAACATCCGTTGAAACCAGCGGCACGAAGACTTTCATATTCGGCAGCGCGCGCATTACCCCAATATCCTCCAGCGTGTGATGTGTCGCTCCCATGATGCCATAGCCATACCCTCCACCATTCCCCACAATCTTAACCGGCAGATTGTGAAGACACACATCATTCCTGATCTGTTCAAACGGACGCAGAATTGCAAAGGGTGCAATGCTGTAAATCCACGGGACAAACCCTTCATACGCGAGACCGGCGGCGACCGAAACCATGTTCTGTTCGGCAACTCCTGCGTTGATGAACCGCGGGCCATACCGCTCGATCACTTTCTCAAGCGCCATGTAGCCAAGATCGCCGGATACAAAGACAAGGTTTGGGTGATCATCGAACAGCCGGACCATCGCCTGCGCAAACTCTGCTCTCACTTGTATCCCTCAAGAGATTTCTGATAGTTGACTGCAAGTTCAGCCAACGACTCCTCGTATTGATTTCCTTTCAAGGGTAGGTAATGATAGTCAACGGTGTTTTGCATGAAACTGATTCCATGCCCCTTCACGGTGTTACAAATGATCACCTTGGGCAGCATTGTCTTTCCCTCGCATTCGTTCCTAGCTTCTGCAAGCGAATTGAAATCGTGCCCATCAGCAGTTGCAACAAAGAATCCGAACGATCTGAGTTTCGCATTAAGAGGTTCAAGAGCCATCACGTCTTCAGTTCTCCCAATTCCCTGAATGCGATTTCTGTCGATCAACCAGATCACGTTGTTCAATTTCTGATGTGCAATGAACAAGGCGGCTTCCCACACACTTCCTTCATCCAGTTCGCCGTCGGAGGTAAGGCAGAAAAAGTTTCGCTGTTGATTCTTCAGTCGTGCCGCCAATGCCATGCCTGCCGAAAGTGAAAGACCATGACCTAGGCTTCCGGTCGCAAACGGAATACCCTTGATCTTATTGACGGGTGGGTGTGCAGAAAGAAGCGTCCCGTCTTTGTAGAACGTTTTAATATCACTTTCCGAGAGTGTTCCCTCTTCCGCAAGCACCGAATAGAGCGCAGCCGCCGCATGACCTTTCGAAAGAATAAGATTGTCGTCACCCCGCATCCAGCCAAATTTCACAAACACGAGCATCTCGGTACATGAAAGCGAACAGCCAATATGACCTGCGTTCGCCATCTTATACATCGACAGGAATCTTTTCTTGACGGAGTATGCCTGTGTAAGTAATGCAGTGTTTGGCGATTGCATTATTGTGTTTGCCCCTCTGATTGCTTCCTCGACTTCATCGTCGATGCGGCCAATCCGATACCGCATACAAGCAGGGTGCCGACCGAAATCATACCCCCGAGTGCCAAAAATTCAGGTTTGAACCTTACTTCAACATGGTGGGAACCCCGAGGTACAATCATGCCACGCAAATTATAGTCCACGCTGAACACCGCTGTCTCCGCTCCATCTACGTACGCTTTCCATCCCGGGTAATACATTTCACTCAGTACTAGCACACCATCGCGGTCTGTTTCAACATCAAGTGCGATAGAATTGTTCTTATAGTCCCGGATATGCGCTTTCCATTGCGGGGCGGTTGTGTCATGTTGAAAGACCACTCCGGGGTCTTTTTCAAGCACGGCAGTAGAGCGGTGGTTGAACGCCGGACTTTTCAGATACGCGAGCATCTCATCCTCGCTATGTGCAACATAAATTTCATACAGAAAGAACGCCCTTGGAAGATACGTGTCGTTCTTCGCAAGCGTAAGCCCGTCGCCCCGCTGATCCAAAACTGTTTTGTATTTTACATTCAGGAGATCAAACGATTGTTCGGGAGTCCCAACCTGGACAATTCCCCGCTTGAGCATCAGAGGGACAAAGCCTTCCGTAGTAGAGATTCTGTCCATCATCCCCTGGTTGCGGTCCATGATCATACCCTGGGCGTTCCGGGTATTTGTTCGAAAGTACTCGGATGTGCCTTCCTGTTTAAGAAACTTCACGATATTTTCCGCCTTCCCGTAATACTCCGCAGGATTTACTTTACTGTTGTTATGCGAGTCCCCAAATATGGAGAGATCCAGAAAAAGTACTGCTACAATCGCGGCCCCAATCCAACGTAGCTTTGCGCCACGCGTTATCATTGTATATACAAGCACCCCCGATACGATCAGTAGAAGCAGTGACACTGTAAGAGGTTTTGCAATAACTGAAAGCGCGTGTTGGTCTTTCAGGAATGGAAAAGACCCTTCCAGCATGCCTGACTGCACGAGAAGCCACAAGAGCAATCCCATGCCGACCAGAACTGCAAGGATTCTCTTCATGAGAAGGCTCTCGCGTTTGGTTGGTGTTTCGTAGAAAAGATACTGAATCACGAACGAAGAAAGAAGCGCTGCCGCAAGTGCCAGGAAGATAGTAATGCGCGCCGGAAACCTGAACGTGGAGAAACCGGGTGCATAATCAAAGAACCGTTTGTGCAGGAAAAAGTTATTGCCCAAAGCGTACATGATGCCGAACGCTGCAAATCCCCAAAGGAACCCGATGTACTTGTTTCGCTTCCAGAAAAGAATGGAGAAGCACATAAGCAGGAGCGGAAGGACGCCAAGGTAGATGCACGTCTCCCAGAAATAATAATAAGGCCCGGGACCAAAGTACTCATATCCCTGCGCACTGGAGACCCCGAAGAATTTTGGGAATATCAGCGTTATGAGCTGAGACCATGCAAGTGAGCCATCCGCTGAATACTCATATGTGATCTTGGTGCGGTGAGAGAGTTCGGCAAGTTCCGTTGTCAGCAATAACTGGAAAGCAACAAGAGCAACTGAGAGGCCCACACAGCTTGCCGCGCGGAATGCCATACGTAATGGCTCGCGTGAAAAAATGTCCTTTCTGTGTTGGGAAAAAATTTCAAACAAGAACAACGCCAGGAGAAAAAGATAAATGTAGAGTGAAAGCTGTGGAAACCCAGTCAGAATTGAATGACCGATTACTAGCGCCGCGAGAAACACCCACTTCCATTTTCGTTCGGCCAGAACGCGACGGAACAGTAGAACAATCAACGGAATCCACGAAGCAAGGCTCATTGTAGACTGGTGAATCGCGTGAACAGCCATGTACCCCGTGAGCATGAATGCAACCGCGGCGAAGAGAGCTGGAACCCTCCTCACATCAAAAGACTTTGCTAGGTAGTACATGGACACACCGGCCAATATGTAATGCGCGATGCCCCACAACTCCAGCCAGTAGTAACTCAGATGACCGTCCTCCACAAACAGATTCAGCGCAATACATGGAATGTAGAAAACCGTCGTTCCAATATCCGCAAGAAAGGGCATACCGCTGAAAGTGAACGGGTTCCAGAACGGTATTTCCCCCCTCACCATTGAAGCTGCGGCAAAATTTCTGACGGGATAGGTATAATAGAGAAAGTCCTGCCACCAGAAGGCATTGCCAAGTAGTACCTCGCGGAAAAATATCAGCGCTAGTAGAACGATAATAGCAATGCACTGCCAATCATTCGGTTCTGATATGACGTCAATCGTTCTGGTCGTGCTCTGCGATGACTCTTTTATTTTTTTTGCTCTGGACATTCCCATAGAAGATTCATTGGGTGTAGAGAACATTACAAGTTTTGATTTGCATACAGGGGAAAAAGCGGCCTCAACATCCGAGGTTCGGGGCAGAAACTATTGAAAAAACCAACGATGATCGAAGTTCGTCTATCGAATGAAATCCTTGATAACGTACACCTCTTCAGCTTGTCTCGACTTGCTGATCATCTCTCCCAGCAGACCGATCGAAATGAACTGGATGCCCACTATGATCAGCAGCACGCCGCCGAGAAACAACGGCCTGTTGCTCAGGGAGGTTTCTCCAAGAAACCACTCCACAACAAGGCCCGCATCAACAATGAACCCGGCAAGAACCGACAGTATTCCCCAGACTCCAAAGAGATGGAGTGGCCGCCGAAAATAACGCGTTGTGAATAACACGGTTGCAAGATCCAAAAAACCCTTCCAGAATCTGCCAATACCAAACTTCGTTTTGCCATATTTCCGAGCGCGATGCTGAACCACCATTTCACCCACCTTGAATCCTTCCCAATGGGCGAGCGCAGGGACATAACGGTGCAGTTCACCATATACTTTTACGGTCTTCACTACTTCTTTCTTGTACGCTTTCAGGCCACAGTTGAAATCGTGGATCTTTATTCCGGTCATTACTCCCGTAACAAAGTTGAAGAATTTTGATGGAATAGTTTTGGAGATCGGATCGCGCCTGACTTTTTTCCAGCCTGAAACAAGATCAAGGCCCTCATTAATGCGCTTTACGAGTCCCGGAATTTCGGCCGGGTCGTCCTGCAGGTCGGCATCCATCGTTATGACGACATTCCCCTGCGCATTCGTAAACCCTGCGGCAAGAGCGGCGGACTTTCCGTAGTTGCGTCGGAAGCGGATAATTTTGGTATGATGATCGGATCGCTTGAGATCGCGAAGCACCTGAAATGACCTGTCAGAACTTCCATCGTCAACAAACAGGAGCTCGTACCGTGCATTCATCCGTCCCAACGTTGAGCGAAGCTGCTGGTGCAGTTCCTTCAAGGAGCCCTCCTCGTTGTAGAGGGGGATGACAACGCTAATATCCAACGCATGCTGAGGATGCACTCGAGGCTTTGGCTGCGGAATACGATTTTGCTGGCGTTGCTCGGTTTGGATCGGGCCACCGGAAGCCGTGTTCGCTTCGGCGGGGGGTGATAATGACGGGGTCTCTGCTTGGTTTCGATTATCCTGTCGTCGTTGGTTCTGATGTTTGTTGCCCTGGAATCTTCGCTGCGGCCGCCGAGAGAACTGCTGTGCTGGAGGTTCCTGTCCTTGTGGCCGTTCGGGCGCTGACTCCGGTACAGGATTGTCGGCCTGTTTTATTACAGGAGATTCGTTGGATGGCACTTCTGACGTTTGGTCAGGCATGAATTACGAACCGAGTGAGTAGAATTTGCTCCCAAACTAACCAATTTAGGTATGAAAATCAACGCGGGATTCCGAGACCCTATTCGCAATATGCTGATCGAAAACAAAAACCTCGACATATTAAGCCGGGGCCAGTTTTGATTCCAATAGATATTGGCAACCCTTGCAATGATTCCTCACACCCCGAAACCCAAAATACTCGAAAAAAGACTTATCTACACTTTCCAACGCTACCTGCCAAAAAAATCGACCGAATTTCATTACCGGTAAGGGCACGGTTGTAAATCCCTATTTCATCAACAAAGCCATTGAGTCTTCTTATATTACCTGATGTATTAGGTATTTTCCCGGAATAAAATGGCGCTGAGGTGGGTGTGTTGATAGATAAGTTTCCTGTCGCAACGGGTTCTCCATCCAAGTAAAGAGTTACAACATTTCCCATGTTGGTGACAGCGACGTGGTACCATCTTCCCGGATCAAGGAGTGAACCCAATACCGCCTCTCCAAAATTCGATACGAAGAGAGCTCGATTGCTTGTTCCCAGCGCATAGCTCACACGAGCATGATCAAAATCTCCATATCCAGCAATAAAGCTCTCCTCAAAAGGAAACGAACTTATCTTAACCCAAAGTTCAATGGTTCTGTTTTGATTCCCCGTCGGAAAGTTGTTTGTAGTTGCCGCAAAATAATCATCAAGGCCATCGAACTTGAATGCTTGCCCCACTCTCCCCGGTTCAAAGGTTGCCCCGTTTAGCAGCAGACCATTGTTGAGACCCGAATGATCCAAGGCACTACCATCTGCAGTCCACCAGCTTACAAGTCCTGATGCAGGTGGAATGCATGAGCTCGTGTTTCCCCATGTCACTTCAATTTCAATGCCTCCTGTAGTTGCCTGCAGGTGTAACGATACATGTGATATCTGTCCCGGGAACACGTCCACATCTGCTTGACCGGTGTAGAGAACACTTCCGCTATCATTTTCTGCGTCAACTCTCAAATGCCAGGTACCGACGGCAATGTCCGTGAAGCTTCCCGATGCACCTGAGTCTGCTACCACCAAAACTAATATGCGATCAGAGTATCCGTCTCGGGAAATTCGCGCCACGACCCTCGCAACATTGTCGGGAGCGTTTAAGAATGCAAGTAAAACTTTACCCAAATCAGCGCTTGAACCAGCCGGCATAGACGGCGCATTCGCTCCGTTGTCTGCACAACTTGAGGCGAGAAAGAAAAGGGCGAAGGCAAAAAAACTAACGAGGTGTTTCATGGTGCCTCCTTGATGGATACAATAGTCTTACTTAAACCGAGAAGTAGGTTATCTACATTTCCCTGCGCTGCCTGCCATGAAAATGGATCGAATTTCATTGTTGGTAAGCGCCCGGTCATACACTGCTATTTCATCGGTCATACCGCGAAACCCAAAATAACCAGGCGAACTTGGTGTCACAGTTCCCACGCGGAAGGTCGTACCACCAGGAGTATTTATTGCCAAATTCCCGGATGAAACGGGATTTCCATCAACATACAGGGTGGCAAAATTTCCTACATTGGTTACAGCAATGTGGTACCATCTCCCCCTTTGCAAGAATGGTCCCCAGATCGTTTCTCCCCACTGCGAGAAAAATACTCTGCTGCCTGATGCACCAAGTTCATAATTCCCTCCGCCACTAAAATCACCGTACACGGCAAACAGGGCCTGAACTGCTATTACGGAGTCCTGTCTAACCCACAGCTCCATTGTTCTGTTGGCATTTCCAGTTGGAAAGCCCAGGGTGCTTGACTGAAAATTATCATCCAGGTCGTTAAACCTAAATCCCTGTCCCACCTCTCCACCCGCAAAAGCTGCTCCGTTGTGAAGCGATCCGGGATTGAGACCTGAATGATCCGACGTATTGCCATCGGCAGTCCACCAACTTACAAGGCCCGCAGGAGGCGGAACGCATGAGCCCAGGTTTCCCCACGTCACCTCAATCTCAATGCCACCCGTGGTCGCCTGCAGGTGTAACGACACATGTGATATCTGTCCAGGAAACACGTCCACATCAGTTTGACCGGTGTAGAGAACTCTTCCGCTATCATCTTCTGCATCAACTCTCAAGTGCCAGGTACCAACAGCAACATCTGTAAAGCTTCCCGATGCACTTGAATCAGCTATCACCAGGACTAATATGCGATCAGAATATCCGTCCCGGGAAATTCGCGCCACAACCCTTGCAACATTGTCAGGAGCGTTTGAGAATGCAAGTGAGACTTTACCCAAGTCAGCGCTTGAACCGCCGGGCGTAGACGGCACATTTGTTCCGTTGTCTGCACAACCTGATACTAGAAAGAAAAGTGCAAGGATAAAAAAACTAACGAGCCTCTTCATAGACCCTCCTTATGGGTGGTGAACCTTCCCTTATTTGAGTTTACCGGACAACAAAGACAAAAATAGGGCTCCCGAAAATGAGTCCATTGTTGGAATTAGGTGAACCATCGAGTACGTTTCCGTTTAGTTTCCAATATCCCAACGAGTCCAGCTTCTGAACCGGATAACTCGGTATCCATTGTTGCCTGGATTTGGGCTGGCGTGCGACTGACGTTCCAGATTCGTACTTCATCCAGAATACCACTAAAAAACAAAGCATGTTGTGGGGATGGATTATTCCAAGCATATGCCCCCATCGATATGTTCTCGACCCATTGAGAAGTGCTCACGTTGCCAGAAGTTGAAAACGAAGTATCAACAACACCGTCGATCAAGATTGACTCGACACTTCCGTTGTAGGTAAAGGCAATATGGTACCACGCATTCAGGCTCAACGTCGATTTCCCGATGAACTCCGCATTGCTTTGTGGATTGACCTGCACCATTGTGACCCCTAACTTGCCGTTCGCTAACACCTCAAAAGAGTACTCGTCCTGATTCCCGGAAGATACAATCCAGCTTCCCCTTCCTACGCTATATGCGCTGATTTTGACCCACGCTTCAACGGATATCTGGTTGCCAAATGATGTCAGAGACGGGGACGATGGTAGAGAGATGAAATCTGTTGCGCCGTTGAACTGCAGCGCCTGAAGCGCCGCTCCCCACGTCACTTCAATCTCAATGCCACCTGTGGTCGCCTGCAAGTGTAACGACACATGCGATATCTGTCCCGGAAACACGTCTACATCTGTTTGACCGCTGTAGAGAACACTGCCGCCATCATCTTCTGCATCAACTCTTAAATGCCAGGTGCCAATAGCAACATCCGCGAAGCTTCCTGACGCGGTTGAATCGGCTACCACCAAGACTAGTACGCGATCAGAATATCCTTCACGAGAAATTCGTGCCACAACCCTTGCAACATTGTTGGGAGCGTTTGAAAATGCAAGTGAGACTTTGCCCAAATCTTCGCTCGAACTGCCGGGCGTAGACGGGGCATTTGCTCCGTTGTCTGCACAACCTGATACTAGAAAGAAAAGAGCAAGGATAAAAAGGCTAACGAGATGTTTCATGAGATCCTCTGATGGGTTGTGTTGCCACTACGTGTTGAGCATAGTGACTCGAAAGGAACAGCGGGGAAGAACTGTGTATGCTGGCAAAATGTAGTCTTTGCTTTGCCGAAAGTCAAGGTTATGTCAAGCCATTGATTTCATTGACATTCGCACCCCTCTTCTCTATATTGGAACCACTCAATCCATACGAAATTTTCGGGAAAACCCATGCCTCTCACCAGAAAAACAAAAATCTGGCTTATCGTTCTCAGCATACCCGTTGTACTTATTATAGGATCAGTCATCGCTGTTAAGATGTATTTCACCGATCAGCGATTAAAAGCATTTGTTGTCCCAAAATTAGAGGAAGCAACGAAGCGGACTGTTTTCATTAGAGAGATCCATCTCTCCGTTTTTCCCACGCTTGCCGTTGAGATAGACAGCCTCAGCATTTCCAACAAGCAAGGATTCTCTGAACGGCCGTTCCTAGCACTCAACAAGCTGGTTCTTGATGTTCGGCTCGCTACATTGCTGAAAGGAAACCTCGAGATTACAACTGTGATTCTTGAACGACCCCAAATCCTCCTGGAGGTCAACAAAGACGGAATTGCAAATTATAAAGAGAGTCAGGAAGTACCTGCGCGGGGCGATACTGGAAAAATTACCTTTTCGATGAAAGCAGAAGGCGGATTTCTCCTTTCAAATCTCCAGATCGTGGATGGCACTCTCGCGTACATCGACCGAAAGGGAAATTCTGCCACAACAATCGAAGGCTGGGATCAAACACTGCGGGTGGAAATCGTCGCGGGTACAAACGAGGTGCGCATTGAAGGCCAGAGTACGGTTGGAAAATTCAGCTATGGCTCGCTTGGAACGCCGCTCATCTCCGATCTACGGCTGACCTCGCACCAGTCCCTCGCGTATCAGATAGACAAAGATGTGCTCACAATCCAGCAGGGCGATGCAACCGTGGAAGATATCGCTTTGACCATCAAAGGAACCCTGGCCGGCCTTACTTCCAAACCCGATATCAACCTCGTCATCGAATCCGGGAAAGCGAATATTACCAATCTTCTCTCGTTAGCTCCAAAAGAATACATGAAAAAAGCAGAAGGTGTTAAAGGAACGGGCGACGTGCAGGTGAAAATCACACTTACCGGCACGTTTAACGATTCTACAAATCCGGATGTTCGCGGCGACATCTCAGCAACGAATGCAAGCATCCAGTACGCGCAACTGCCAAAATCGATTACCAATGTGAGCATTGTTTCGGGTTTTACAAAAACCAAAGCAAGACAGGAATTTCACATAACAAAACTTTCCGCAACACTTGGCAACAATCCGCTTAGCGCCGCACTCACGATGACAAATTTCGATGACCCATCCATCGTGATGAATGTGGACGCTTCATTGAACCTTGCAGATGTGAGGGAATACTACCCGCTTGAGGCCGGAACCGAATTGGCGGGAGCAATCAAAGCCAAGCTCGATATTGCAGGGAAAGTGAGCAATCCCCAAGCAATGAAAGCGGCGGGTTCCATGGAATTCCGCAATGTCACAATCAAAACACCTGCAACCACGAAGCCGATTCAGAACCTCAATGGTACTGTTACATTCAACAATCAGATCATTGATGCAAAGAAGATATCGATGACCCTCGGCAAATCCGATCTCACGCTCGGCTTCTCAATGAAGAACTATCTCTCGATGATGTCCAAAGAAGAAGGCGCCCCAAAGCCAACCGCAAATCTCTCGCTGACTTCAGGCCATCTCTACACTGCGGATATCATGTCAGAAGCCCCGGCAACCAAGGACGCAAAACAATCTGCGCCGGCCGTGACCAAAAAGCCGCAGCGCTCGGGTGTTCCGCTTCCAAATGTGGATATGGACGTCGCAGCAACCGTCGGCACATTGACAATGGAGAAGTTCGAATTGTCCAATGTGCGCGGGACAATGAAGATCTCGAACGGTCTTATCATGTTGCAGAATTTTTCGTGTAACACTTTTGACGGTTCGATAGTCAGCAAGGGAACGCTCAACCTGCAAAAACCGGAGGAGCCGACATTCGATCTTGCCCTGGATATGAACGGCGTGAACGGCAACTCGATGCTTTCGAAGTTCAGCTCCTTTGGCCAGAGACTGTTCGGCAAGCTGACGATGAATACAACTCTACGCGGCGCACTCGACGATACACTTGGTCTCATCCCAAACACTCTGAATGGACAGGGCGGCGTAAAGGTGGAAAATGGCAAGCTGACGGGAGTCGAGGTTAACAAAGCGGTCGCTGGATTTCTCAATTTGCCCGACCTGAAGGAGATCAACTTCAAAGATTGGGCAAACTCGTTCACTATCGCTGACGGGCGACTGCACATAAAAGACCTTAAGATCTCCGCTCTGGATGCAGACTACGTTGTGAATGGGTCACAGGGACTTGATGGTTCGCTTGACTACTCGATGGCGTTGATTCTTCCTGAAAAAACTTCGGCACGAATTGCGGTGCCGGGCTTCGCAGGTCAGGCTGTCAATCTCTTCAAAGATGAATCCGGGCGGGTGAAGCTTGATTTTTCTGTTGGGGGCACCTCTGATAATCCAAAGATTGCGCTGGATACAAAAGCCGCGCAGAAGAAAGTTGAAGACCTCGCAAAGCAGAAGCTGAAAGAAGAAGGAAAGAAGATAGAGGACCAATTGAAGAAGAAAGGAGAAGACCTTCTGAAAGGTCTTTTCAAAAAGAAATAATAGCACCTGCACTGTTGCATACAGCTCCCCCTCTCCGTCCAAAGAAATCGCTGGGACAACATTTTCTCAGGGACGGGAACATCACGCGCAAGATCATCGGCGCAATCAACCCACAGCCGGATGATCTGCTCCTTGAGATCGGTCCCGGAGAAGGCGCTCTGACGAAACTCCTTGCGCCCGTTGTACATAAACTCATTGTCGTAGACATCGATAAACGCGTTATCGAGAGGACACGAGATACCTTCCAAACTGGTGTGGAGATCATCCATCAGGATTTTCTAACAACCGATCTCGAGAGCATCTCCACCGTGGAGAAAAACCCGCTCAGAATTGTCGGTAATATCCCATACAACATCACCAGTCCAATTCTCTTCCACATACTCGATAATCGAGCATATGTTGCAGACGCCGTTTTGATGATCCAAAAAGAGGTTGCGCAACGACTTGTCGCAGTGCCAAGCACGAAAGACTACGGAATCCTCTCTGTTTTTTTCCAATTGTTTGCTGATGTGACGCTGTTGTTCGATGTGTCACCGTCTGCATTCTACCCAAAACCAAAAGTGATTTCGTCAGTTCTGCAGTTGAAGTTTTTGAAGAAGCCACGCTATGAACTCGCGGACGAACTGTTTTTTCGGAGAATGGTTCGCTCGGTATTTGGTAAGCGCAGGAAAACGCTGCAAAACTCATTGCGCTATTTCTTTCATGATGAAGGAATCACCCTTTCGACACAGCCGTTTGGAATAGATCTGCTCTTGCGCCCCGAAGCTCTCACAGTTCAGCAGCTCACAGAGCTGAGCAATCGTATTGGAAAGAACGGATCCGAAACGTGAACGTTCGCCGAATCACATCATATCTCAACGCCGCCGACGTTCTCATTATTGCGTTTGGAGTGATACTGTCCGTGATCAATATTGTATTTGCCCCCCGCATTCCACATTGGTGGCTGCTGGTACTCATCAACTGTGCTTCAAGTCTGCTGATCTGTTGGCTGGGATACGGACGTCACGCCACTATGTCGAAAGTTCTTCGCTTCCTGCATGACTGGTATGTTGTTCCGGTAACCTTCTTTTCGTTTAAAGAGCTCTACTTCATGATCAAGCCAATCCATTTCGGCAAGGATTACGACTACGTGCTGATTGCTATCGACCGGTGGCTCTTTGGCATTAACCCGACAGACTGGTCCTTACGATTTGCAAATCCATATTTCACAGAGATATTGCAGATCGCCTATACATCATTCTATTTTCTCTTCATCCTTCTCGGATATGAGCTATACCGTCGTCATAACCTGGATCTCTTTCATTTTTTCATGTTCACCGGCGTGTACGGGTTTTTTCTTTCTTATCTTGGATATTTTTTCTTACCGGCAGTTGGGCCAAGGTTTACACTGTATGATTTTTCCGCGCTGAACACGGACCTTCCGGGCGTTTTGTTAACTCCGTACCTACGATGGTTTGTCAATGCGGGTGGCTCCGTACCGATGGGTGTTCCGAACGATGTGGCAATAGCGGGCACCCAGCGCGACGTATTTCCCAGCGGCCATACAATGATGACGCTTGTATTAATTTACTTGAGCGCGCGGTTCAAGGCACGAATACGATACTTCATAGTCGCGATCGGCATCTTACTCATCATTGCTACCGTATATCAGCGTTACCACTACGTTATAGACCTTGTTGCCGGGGCAGTATTCATGCTTATCTGTGTTTCAACCTCCAACCGTCTTTACCGATACATAAAGACGACCTTCCAGACACTCGAGAGCCGTTTCCCTCCCTCGTGAATCCAACTTGACACTGCACACAGTACGTTGTATATTTCAATAGTTGAACACTTGCTCAATTGTTAATAGGAATAGATAGCCATGAAAACCAGCTCGAATGATTCCTGCGATGTAGTCTTCGTCCACAAAAACGAGGTGGCAGCAGCGCGAAAGGCAATCCATGGTAATAATACTCTTCTTGGGCTTAGTGAGACATTCAAGGTACTGGGTGACATGACGCGACTGAAGATTTGCCTTGCACTTGCCCGTCAGGAACTTTGCGTATGTGACATCGCTGCGCTTCTCTCTCTCACGGACTCTGCGGTTTCCCATCAATTGCGATTACTGAAGACCATGAGGCTGGTCAAATACCGAAGGGAAGGAAAAATGGCCTACTACATGT
>JBGPGQ010000021.1:0-19494 GCA_041483995.1 Bacteroidota bacterium | reverse complement strand
TTGTTTGTGTTTGAGAGCAGCCCGAGCAGATAGAACGGCTTGAGACGAGTGATGAGATCCAATGTTGTCGGTATCGGCGTAAAAATATTTGTTGGGGAATGGTCAGCTTCCATCGGCGTACAATTTCCGCAAAGAATATCTCAGACGAAACTTTTCCTGACTCGTACGCGTCGACAATATCTGCTGATTGTTTCATCAAGCCCTGCAACTCTTCGAAAGATGCGTCTGAATAGCTGGCCAACCGTTTCAGAAATACCCGGAGATCAAAGCTACAAATAACATTGCCAAAATCGAAGATGATTGCACTGATCATTGTACCACAACCGGTTCCCGTTCAAGCAGGATGGAGAATTTGTGGTGCACCTGTTGTTGTATATCCGCGGCAAGATCGAGAAGTTCTTTTGTCGTTCCACTGCGGTTGATCAGTGCAAGCGAGTGGTTGGCCGAGATCCCAACACCCCCACTGTGATAGCCTTTCCTGAAACCTGCCTTTTCGACAAGCCATGCAGCCGGCACCTTCATTCCTTCTTCTGTTGTAAAAGCGGAAATCGGGCTGCCATCGCCTGACTCTTTCCAGCGCTCCCTAAAATCTTCGAACTGTTTTGTTGACAGAACCGGGTTCATAAAGAAAGAACCGACGGAGCGTGAGTTTGGATCTGACGGATCGACCACCATCGATTTCCCCTTTCTTAAAGCAAGCACGGTGGTCCTGATTGCATTCAGAAATTGCCGTCCATCCTTTAGAGCTTTCAAATCAGTGATCAAGTCAATCTGTTTTTGTAATTCCGGATACCGAATAGTCGGTTTGAAGTTCCGTTTAAGCGAAAACATCACCGCAGTAATAACGTAACGGTTCTGATCGGTCGATTTGAAGCGGCTCTGACGATACCTGAACCCGCAGTCTTCGTTCTTGAAAATCACTTCCTGAAATGTCCGCGTATCAAGCGCTCTGACCGTGAGAATCGTATCGCTCACTTCCTGCCCGTATGCACCCACGTTTTGTATCGGTGTTGCACCAACAAGACCGGGAATACCCGAGAGACATTCCACACCACAAAGGTCATGATCAATGCACATCTTAACGAACCCATCCCAGTTTTCACCAGCCGACGCCGTGACGCGCGCGCCGTTGTTTTCTTCGTTCAAGCTCACCCCACCGAGATCGACCTTCAGAACCAGGCCGTTGAACATCTCATCAGGGAAAATAATATTGCTGCCACCGCCAAGAATTTGAACCTTAAGTGATCGTTCGCGCGCAAGGGTAAGGGCTTCCCGGATCTCGGGAACTGTTTTGCAAGAAACAAAGTACCGTGCCTTTCCTCCAAGTCCGATTGTTGTGTATTCTGAAAGAGGAATGTCTTGCAGAAAGTTGACCATACTCAACTGTGACCCTGAAGCGTTTGCATAAGGTTCAGCGTGGGGAAACGAGAGTTCAATCTTTTTTCCCCTGTGTCGTATTTAAGTGTGGCGGCTTGAATCCGCGGTACGTGTCAAAGCGCGAATCATAGAAAATAAGGTTGAATGAATTATCACGCAACGTCCCTCCGGATGGATACAGGTAAAATTCTGAAATTGTTTCTGTTTTCTTATTGACGGGCTTGTCGTTCTCGGTGTAGAACCTGAGAGTGTAATAGCCTAACGTAAATACTGCAGTTTTGAGTTGCTCGTCGATGTTGTCGTCGCTAAAATAGTGAATGTCCGATTGGATTGTGCTCATTCGGGCTTCTGATATTTTTCTTCGCCGACGATTTGGTCAATTGCAATAATCTGTTCGGGGTTCAACTGCGTCTCAGCCCCAACGAGGATTTCGCGCAGTTGGCCGGGGGTCTTGGCGCCGCATATTGCAACCGTAATTGACGGATTTTGTAGTACCCAGCCCAGGGCGGACTGCATGAGAGTGAGTTTTTCCTGAGCCGCCAGGGTGCGAAGCCGATTCACAGTTTCCAGATTCCGGTTGTATTGATTTCCCTTAAAACGTTTGTCGTCACTACGGAGATCATCAAGGTCAAAAGCGGAGTTCCTGCGGAATTTTCCAAGAAGCAGACCACGGCAAAGGGGCTCACACGCAAGCATTCCTATTCTTGCCGCACGGCAGAATGGCACTATTTCCTTCTCGATGTTGCGATTCAGAATGTTGTAGGAAGATTGCACCGTGGCAAGTTCTCCGTTCTTCACTGCTCCCCGCGTCAACGAAACATCAGCGTCGTACAATCCAGCGGAAAGGATTTTCCCGGCTTGACGGAGCTGTTCCATTGCCGCCATGAAATCCTCTGCTGAAACAACGGGTTCTGGAAGATAGACCTGACAGAGATCAATATACTCCGTGCGTAACCGCTTGAGGCTCGCTTCAACCTGTCGTACAATTTCAGACACTTGTTCACCGGACGACACCGGGGGGGTGCCACTGACCCCAATGCCAACCTTGCCGGCAAGGATAATGTGTTCACGCTTCCCTTCAATAGCTTCTCCAAGAAGTTCTTCTGCCCGGCCACCGCCGTACCATGACGCTGTGTCAAATAGCGTAATCCCATTCTCGATCGCGTAGCGTATTGTTTGAATGACGGCCTTCTTTTCAACAACACCATAGTGCCCGCCGAACGCGAGTCCACCCAGTCCTATCCGGGAAACCTTGAGATGGGTCTTGCCAAGTTGGAGGTATTCCATTACGTGCGTCGGTGTACCATCATGACAGATGCCTGGTCGGTGGGCGTAATGATCACTTCACCAATGTTCACATGAGCCGGGCGCGTCGCACAAAACAACACGGCTTCCGCGACATCAGCAGGGTGCAGCGCTGTCATCCCAGCGTAGGTTTTTGCTGCGCGTTCCTTGTCACCGCGAAAGCGTACCTGGCTAAACTCCGTCTCAACCAATCCCGGATCAACGGTACTGACGCGAACGGCCGTGCCAAGCAAATCCATTTTCAGGCTTCTGGAGATGCCCGTGACCGCAAATTTGCTGGCACTATAGACATTCCCCATCGGATATGTCTGATGTCCCGCGATTGAACCGATATTGATAACATGCCCTTTGTTGCGATCAACCATGCCCGGCAGGACTGCCCGTGTCACATAGAGCAAACCCTTGACATTTGTGTCGATCACTTCATCCCAGTCTTCGATATTTCCTTCGTGCAGTTTATTCAATCCCCGGCTGAGGCCAGCGTTGTTGACAAGTATGTCAATATTTTTCCATTCCAGTGGAAGTGTTTCAACGGCAGCGGCAACTTCTTTTTGGTTTCGCACATCAAGTTGCAGCGTATGAATGCGGACATTTTGGGTGACCCGGAGTTCCTCTGCAAGAGCATCAAGCACTGTCTTCCGTCTAGCTGCAAGCAACAACATACAACCGTGCTTTGCAAATTCTACAGCACACGCCGCACCGATACCGCTGCTTGCACCGGTAATAAAAACGATGTTATTTTTTAATGTTCGCATACTTACTCGGCAATGGGGAAACGGGGCTCAATATCAACCGGGATATCGACAAGCTTGTCCAACACTTTCTGCATTTCAGGTCGAATGACGCCGTACCGTTCAAGCATCGCTTTTGCTTTCGCGTAGCTCCCTTCTGCTTGAATGGTCATAATCTCTCCTGTCAGTTTTCGGACCGCTGCCTTCATGTATGAAAAATTTACTCTGAAGGTTTTTGTTACGGGCGCATACTCAAATGCTTTCTCATCACTCAAGTAGTTGAACTGGAGCGCCATTCCTTTTCCATGGGCTTCATTTAGTCCAAAACGAACGGACCGGAATATCCCTGCAAGGTATGTCACGTACATTTGTTGCTCGGTCCCCGGTTCAACTATGCCTTTGTCAATCAAATATTGAAGTGCAAACAGCCCGGCGATGTCGGCTTTTGCTTCCTCGAACGCAGAGCTGAGCTCTTTCATTTCCTGTCGAACCGTTGTCTGTCTGCCATTCAGGGTAAGCGAATGAGGGCCGAGACCATGCATGAGTTCATGCGCGAGTATGTGTGTGAAGAACGGCTCGAACGCGATCAGCGCCTGCTGCCCCTTGTCGATTGCAACACTGGCAATCGGTGTCAGGATTGAATTGAATTTTGCCTGCTGAACGTTCTTCAACATAACCCGCTTGCTTCCCTTCTCTCTTGTCACGCGCTCATCGTTGGGCAGGTTAAAGGCGGCGGTTTGAACACCCGCCCGCGCTTCGCCGCCTACATACACTTCATCGACCACGCGGATAGGGGAAAGGGTGCCGAGCTTTGAGTTTTTGTATTTTGCAGCTATCGGGAGATTGTTTTCAATTTCCTGGAGATACGTGGAGAACTTCTCCAGCTTCTTAGTCTCTTCTGCGTTGCGAAGGGTGATGTACGCTTCGAATGCCGCTTTGTAGTTAAAGAGCTGGTCCATATACACTTCATATGGCCCAATGGTGACTTCAATTGGGCTGTCAAGATCCATCCACGCTACATCACTATCATAATAATCGTTGCTCAAGAACGCTTCCGCACGCTTGGTGAGAAATGTTCTGAGGCTTGCATTTTCAGTGAGGTGTGCAGCCTCTTGTAGTAGCTTTGCGGCAGGCATTAAAAAGTCATTGTACTCTTCGTTATATGGAACCGTTTTCAGCTTCCCTGCGGCGTCGCGCCTGATTGTATGGAAAAAACCCGTTGCCTTGGCCCGTTCGTTCTCGGACACAGTCGTAACCCACGAGGTGAATTCTTCCTTTGTCATGTCTTCGGGGTAATAATTGGCGCGTACTGTGCGCGTGGGTGGCACGCCATCGATAAAGGCCACGTCATGATCGAGGTTCGACCATGGACTCCGGTTGATCATGAAATAATGGAGGCGCTCTTTCCCGGCAGGCGAAGCGTCCGCGTTAAGTTTCGTCAGCAATTCTTCGTTCCCCGTCCATACCTGGCGGAGATAAATCTTATCCATAAGCCGGGCAGCCTCAATGAGCTTGTGGAGAGCCATACGGTCACCACCGGAGAGTTTTGATGTGTCACCGGTTATTTCCGTCAAGGCAAACCGCTTTATTTTTCCTTCAAGCTGAGCTTCGGCAGCCACGGCAAAAACCATAAGCATAAGTGCGGTCAAAGAGAGGAGTGATTTCATGTGTTGGTCCTGTGTTTTAAACGATGCTTAAGATAGGCGTATAGTAAAAGACAATCAAGTGAGCCTTCAATAAGAAACCCCAACCCCGACAAATGTCAGGATCGGGGCTTCCATTCAATCCGAAACAACTTCAAACTATTTAAGAAGCAACATCTTCTTCGTGTCGCTGAATACACTGGTTGTCATGTTATTCTGACCAGCCATTTGATGAGCCTCGAGTTTGTAGAAATATATGCCACTCGCAACAGACGCACCGCTTGCATTCGTTCCGTTCCAAAGAAAACTATGGAACCCGGCAGATTGTTCACCATCAACGAGCCGGAGAACTTCCTGCCCAACAACATTGTAAATCGTCAGCGTTACGCGGCTCTGTTGGGGCAAACCATAACGGATCTGTGTTGTCGGGTTGAATGGGTTTGGATAGTTCTGTTGCAGCACATAGGTTTCGGGCAATACACCATCTGAGCCTTCGTCGACCCCGGTGGTCAGCGAGTCGGTTCTCAACGCCAACCCGTTGAGATTCTGAAGCCCGGTGGAACCAACAAGTGCTCCGGCGGCAGTCAAAGTATCGATTCTGATAAAGTTGTTTATTTGTGTGCTGCTGCCCGTAATCCCATACAAAGAGCCAAGCGCATTGAATGCGAGTCCGGGAGTTATCTGTCCGGTAAATCCCGTCGCTCCAACAAGCGTGGCTACCCCGGTTGACGTATTGATTGTATAGATCCTGTCTTTGTTGGTAAGCGGTGGCCGGATACCTGCCCAGAGTTTTCCGGTGGCCGGACTAAACGACAGACTCGCAAATGAGATGCCGGCATTAGCACCAACAAACGTTGTATCACCTGTGGTAATGTCGATTCGGTAAACCCTTCCCGATGTCGTTGCCCCATACAGTGTGTCTCCAGTTGGTGTAAAAGCAATCGCACGCATGCCCGGAATTGGAATTGTCTTGTACTGCAATGCATCGCCGAATCCCGTACTCATTCGGTACAGATTTGTGCTTGTGGAATTGCTTAGCGTACCCACCAGTTCTTTGTTCGATGGACGGATTGCAAGCGCCTCAATATTTGCGAGACCGAATGGTCCTATTGCCGTCGGCGTACCGGTGGCAACGTTGATTGAATACAATTGCCCCGTTGTTTGAGATGCCGAATACATAGTCCCGACCTGAGCGCGGCCGACAACTATCCCTTTTGCATGCAGTGGGATTTTCAGTGTGGGATTTGAAAGATCGTTACTGGCAATGATGATTGTGTCATTCACCACCCCATGCGCAGTTGGGTGGAAGTATACTTCGAATGTAACAGAGTCAAATGTCGCGAGGTTTGCAGGAAACACAGGAAGACCAAGTAGCGAATATGCCGATTGGCTCTTGGTGATGGAGGAGATGCTGAGTTGAGCATCACCAATATTGTATAACGTCACCGTGGCAGTGTCACTCGAGATGCCGGCTTCTACAACCCCAAAATCCTTCGAAGTAAGCGCTGAACTAATTCTGGTTCCTGAAAATGGTACCAGGCGAGACCCATACACCCAATTGCCGAAAGTATTTGTACCCGCGGCATATTCGGTCAGCATGTAGAAGGTACTTTCGTCTGTTGGGTCAAGCGAAACTCCCATGTAATCGCCCCACCGGTTCCTACCGCCGGCATTCACAACATAATTGCCAAGGCCCGGAGCAAAGACAGTTATTGGTTGCAGGCCGGGTGGATCTGAATCCAGACGCCACGTCATGGCTGAACTTGCATATTCGTCGTCGCCGGTTCGGGTAAACGTGATTGCAACGTTCTTATCCTTGTCAACCTTGATCCCTGGATAGATATGCCAGTAGCCGAGCTCTCCAAACGCAACGTCCTCGACAGCCGTATTGAAAACTGTGTTGAATCGAAGATACCGGACGCTTGAGTATCCGCTGTTTCCTGCTGAATGCACAATCCAGATCGAACTATCTCTGTATGTAGGTTCAAACCTTATATACCCGTTGGTGCCACCGCCGTCTATCAACAGGCTGCCACCACCGAGTTGCCCCGCGTTCGGTGGTTGAGTCCAAGCTGTCACTGGAATTTGAACACCGGTTAGAGTTGGCGCGGTAAGTGGATTTGTAATTCTATACAGAGTGAAGAATGTTCCCGTCGTAAAAGGTGACGCAGCGACAAGATAATATTCATTGGGAGCTCCATAAATAACTGCAGGCCGAATTCCGATGGCATTACTACCGGAAGGGTGAATCACAGAGCGGAAATCGGTCCATGTTACAGGTCCGGCAGTATTGGCGTATAATTGTGCCTTACCAATGATCCGTATCTTGGAAAATTGGTACGATCCGCCGAACAGAAAATGATTTGACGTAATGTAGATGGCCTGGTTGTCAAAACCCAGCCCGGGATAATCGGCAAGCGTGGCTGTGTTGACGGTGCCATTAAGGTGTGCTGGTATCGCCCAGTTATACCATGTACCAATCGGGTCACTATCATCTGAAACGGATACCATATCATAACAGGTTTGAGACGCGTCGTTATAGGTGAGGATCGTCATGATCCAACGACCTGCCATATGATCGTACTGTACCTTGGGGTCACTGTATGACACGCCTGAAATTGTCGTAGAGAACCAGGCGGGAAATGAGATTGTCTTGAGGGTGGTTCCTGTTTTTGTACAAATGCGGAACGTTGTATTGATCACTTGTATGATGTGGTCGGGGCCCACTGCAAGATAAGGATCCGGCGGAAAGCCAGCGCCGTTCGCCTGTCCCATTCCCGCAAAACTCGCAATAGTAATCGGTGGAACACTCTCCGTCACGCCATGCACAGAGCGGTTTTCAAAATAATTGGAGCCTTCGGGCGCGCTGGGCGGCATAAGATCGGGTGGATCGGGAAGCAAAGCCACCGGAAGTTTTTCTGCTTCAGTTTCCTTGAACAAAGGCCCCGGATATGAGGCCGGGCCATCCGGTTGGAAATTGTTCGTCGACACGGTCACGCCACCGGGAATTGAACCTGCTGCGGGCGGCTGTGAAACCTGGCCAAGTGCAATGCTTACTGCGAAGATGACCAGAATCTGCAGATAGAAGAGAGGTTTCATTGGGAACTCCTTTGTTATTATTAGACGATTCTTTCTGGAAAATTTCAAACTACTTAAGAAGCAACATTTTTTTGGTGTCGCTGAATGTACTTGTCGTTGCGTTACTCTGACCAACAATTTGATGAGCTTCGAGTTTGTAGAAATATATACCACTTGCAACAGACGCACCGGTTGCATTTGTTCCATCCCAAAAAATACCATGGAAACCTGCAGATTGTTCACCATCAACGAGCCGGAGAACTTCCTGCCCAACAACATTGTAAATCGTAAGCGTTACACGGCTCTGCTGAGGCAGGCCATAACGGATTTGTGTCGTCGGATTGAATGGGTTGGGGTAGTTTTGCTGTAGCACATAGGTCCCGGGCAATACACCCTCTGATCCTTCGCTGACACCGGTCGTCAGCGAGTCAGTTCTCAACGCCAGCCCGTTAAGATTCTGAAGCCCGGTGGAACCGACGAGCGTTCCGGCAGCGGTCAACGTGTCGATTCTGATGAAGTTATTTATCTGTGTCCCATTTCCTGTTATACCGAAAAGAACGCCAAGTGCATTAAATGCAAGGCCGGGCGTTATTTGACCCGTGAACCCAGTCGATCCCGCAAGCGTGGCTGCACCGTTCGATGTATTTATCGCGTAGACCCTGTCTTTGTTGGTAAGAGGCGGACGTACACCAGCCCAAAGCTTTCCAGAGGTCGGGCTGAACGACAGGCTTGCAAATGAGATTCCGGGATTCGCCCCGAGAAACGTTGTGTCACCAGTCGCAATGTTGATTCGGTAGACCCTCCCGGACGTCGTTGCTCCATACAGCGTGTCGCCCGTCGGAGTGAAAGCAATCGCGCGCATGCTTGGAACTGGAATCGTCGTGTACTGTAGTGCATCACCGAATCCTGTGCTCATCCGGTACAGAACCGTGCCTGTGGAATTACTCAGTGTGCCGATCAGTTCCTTGTTCGATGGCCGGATTGCAAGTGCCTCAATGTTTGATAAACTAAACGGACCGATTGCTGTCGGCGCACCTGTTGCCACGTTGATCGAATAGAGTTGCCCGCTTGTCTGGGAGGTTGAATACATAACCCCCACTTGTGCGTGTCCGATAACGAATCCTTTTGCGCGGAGCGGAATTTTCATAGTCGGGTTGGCTGGATCATTGCTCGCAATGGTGATTGTATCGTTGACCACGCCGTGCGCGGTTGGCGTAAACACCACCTTGAACCCAACCGAATCAAAAGTTGATATGTTTGCCGGCAACGACGGCAAATTCACCAAATTGTATGCTGGTTGCGTTATCGCTATGGAAGAAACGGTTAGTGTACTAGTTCCAATGCTGGAGATGGAAATGGTGGCAGTATCGGTTGAGAAGCCGACTTCGATGTTCCCCAGGTCCACTGACCGGTTGCTTGAGTAAATCCGGATTCCCGCATACGGAGCGAAGCGCACACCTTGCACCCAGGTTGCAAAACTGTTGGTAGATGGGGCATATTCAGTAAAGAACCAGAGGTTACTGGCATCGGCTGGATCGACCGCTGATCCCATGTAGTCGCCCCAACGATTGCGGCCGTTCCCAAGCACAACGTAATTCCCTCCACCTGGATGAATTTGTTCAGTCGGACGAAGCCCGGGAGGATCCGTATTGAGCCGCCAGGTATAATAGGCACCGGCATACTCTGTCTCTCCAGACCGTGAAAATGTGATACCGATGTTATTGTCCTTGTCAACCGCAAGCGATGGATAGAAATACCAAAAGCCTGAAGCGCCAAATGACACATCTTCAATCGCTGTGTTTGTTCTGGTATTGATGCGAACGTACCGAACGGCGGAGTATCCACCGTTGGCGGCAATAGGGTGCGCAAGCCAAAGGGAACTGTCGCGATAGATAACTTCGTGACGCACTTTTGAGCCTCCGACCTCTATTCCTACACCACCTCCAAGTTGACCCGCCTCCGGTGCACCTGTCCATGCGGTTACAGGGACATGAACGCACGAAATTGCCGGAACTCCAAGCGGGTTCGTAATACGATAGAGCGCGAAGTATGTTCCGCCCGTTAGATTCGGAGGGCCTGCAAGATAATACTCATTTGGATGTGAGAGAACATACGATGGCCGAACGCCATCGACATCATTCCCGACCAGATCGCGAAGCGACCAGAAGTCATACCAGGTAATCGGGCCAGGCGTACCGCCGAGGAACTGCGCTTTGGGTAGAACACGAACAGCGTTTCCAAAATAACCGCTCGTGAATCCAAAGTGTCTTCCCGTTATGTAATAGGCTTGATCATCGTACCCCGCGCTTTCGTAATCCTGCCATGTACCGCTGACCGCTGACCCATGAACATTTGCTGGTAGTGCCCAGTTGAACCACACACCATTGGGATCATCATCATCCGAAACGGAGACAAGGAAGTACGCCGTTTGTGTTGCAGGGTCCTGATTGTCCCACACCATTACCCAGCGATTTGCATGATTGTCATAGAATACCTTCGGATCGAACGCTCCGGGGTTGCTGATCGTGGTGTTGAACCACGAATTTGCACTGATTGTTCTGATTGTGTTGCCACTCTTGTCGCTGATTCTAAATGAGCTGTTAATAAGGTGCATGATATGGTTTGGCCCGACTGCGAGAATAGGATCGGGAGGAAATCCGCTCGATTGATTGTTCCCCTGAAAACTCGCAATCGTGATTGGCGGTGGACCTGGCGGAAGATCACCGCGGGCAGAAAGATCTTCGAAATAGTTTGAACCCTCAGGAGCAGTCGGGGGTGGCATATTGGGAGGCATGGGAATGGGCGCGGGTTCGTCATCGTTGAAGAAGCGCTTGGGAACTGGTCCTCCCTCCGATAGTACGGCAATATTTTCAAAACTTCCCGTGTTGACCATAACACCACCCGGGATGGAGCCGCTTGCCGGACCTTGGGCGATCTGTGCAAATGTCAACGTAGTAATGCCAACGGTTATAAGAAACACGATCACGGTTTTCATTTCGGGTCCTCCTATGTTCAGCAACCGCAACACATCCCTTTGACACTATTTTATCAAGAGCATTTTCCTGATTTCAGAGAAAAGTACTCCTGGCACACCGGATTGCGAGCGCACATCCAGTCTATAGAAATAGACACCGCTTGCAACGGAGATGCCAGACACCTGGTTGCCACTCCAAACGACACTATGATAACCGGCTGATTGAACTCGATCGATGAGTCTTGCAATTTCCTGGCCGAGAACGTTATGGATTGTCAAAGTCACCAGGCTTTGTTGCGGCAACCCATATCGTATTTGCGTCATCGGGTTGAATGGGTTGGGATAGTTCTGACTTAACACAAATGATTTTGGAATGTCATCGGTCGATTGATCGTCAACCGATGTAACAATCGAATCGGACCGGGTTGCAAGCGCGGTCAATCCCTGCGCGTTGGTTGATCCTATAAGTGTTCCAACCGCAGTAACAGTATCAATCTGAATAAAGTTATTAACCTGAGAGCCTATTCCCGTCAAACCGTACAGTGCGCCGGAAGGCCCGAACGCAATACCGGGTGTAACAACATTAAAACCGGTTGCGCCGACAAGGGCTGCGCTACCTGTTGAAGTGTTTACAATATATATCCTGTCTTTTCCTGTCAGTGGTGGTCGTACTGATGCCCAGAGAACACCCGTCTTTGGATTGAACGCGAGACTCGAATAGGCGATGCCGCTGGCCGTCCCAATAAATGTCACTCCGCCGTTAGCAATATTAATGCGGTAAAGTTGGCCGGCGGTTGTAGCCCCATACAATGTATCCGAGGCACTGAAGGCAATCGCGCGCATGTTCCCTATTGGCATAATAACCATGGGAAATGCATCACCTGATGACGGGCTTACCCTGCACAAGGAAGTGGTTGTTGATGTTACAATGGTTCCGTACAGCTCCTTCGTTGAATTGCGGATTGCGAGTCCACCCACCGTCTGAGTGCCAAGTGCACCGATTGGTGTTGGAGTTCCGGTTGCAATGTTAACGGAATACAATTGACCGGAAGCCCCGGAAGATGCTGCGTACATAATTCCTGTTTGTGTTCGATGGAAGCCAACCAAGAAACCATAGGAGCCAACGGTCGGCGCTCCTGTTGGGTACGCATAGCGCACGTTGCCGATGTGATCAAAGGCTGAAATGTAATATCGCACAACGGTGCCTCCAGGCTGCGGTGGAATATCTGCCTGATACTGCGACGTTGCAATCTCGGTTGCAGCAATAGTAATTGTTGTTTGAAAATTGTTGGTGGTGTAGTGAAGCTGGACGGAATCCGGCTCGCCGCCCGAAACCGGTGTCCCCTCCAGTACAAAAACTGCTGAATACGCATGTAGTGTGTCGTATGTGCTGGGGATGGGGGTATGAGAGAACGATCGTAGGAAGAAGAAAGCGGTTCCGATTCCGTGAGCGTTGAATGAGTTGACAATGGCAGCGATGTTCGGCGTCCCGTTGCCGATGTTTCCATCGTCGTCGTCTGCTACCAACGTTTCGACAAACCATTCGCTGAACGCAATACCATCGTCAGGATCGTCGGGCAGTCCGTACTTTGCGAAATGCGCAAGATAGCGCGCTGTTTGCAAAGACGTGGCAAGCCTCAGATTCCAGAATGTCCCTCCAATAATCAAGCCTGTAACGTGGGGATCTGAAGACAGGCCGGCGGGGTAGGTATTCGTATTATCAAGTGTTCGAAGAATACTTCCCGGGCCGGTGAAACCCCTTCCAATCCGGGGATCATCCAGAATCATGGCCGCATTGATATCTGCCGTGCCCTCATGGGTTGCACCATTGATCATGCCATTAAATGACCCCAATTGTTCATAGAGCTTGTCATTGATGCCATGACCATATTCGTGAAAGACAACATCTGCTATTTGCGCGGTGTTCACGCAGCCGCCGCCTTCAAGAAAGAAGTTTATTCCAACACCATTCCAATTTGCGTTGCATGTTTGATTGACATTAACAGCACATGGCATGCTGTAGTTGATGTTTGTAAACTGAGAGTCGAGTGTAGTAATATAATGGTGAACAAAATTTACATGATGAAACGCATCGCGTTCTGCGGGATGCGAATTCGTCGCATCCCAGTGTATGTTCACTGAATCCCCGGGATTTACTGTCATTGTAATGAAGGCATCAGACGCATCTTGTCGATTGACGTTTACGAACGGTCCTTGCAGGGTTGCTGTCAGAGTCGTGGCAGAAGCAATATCCCGGGTAAAATGCCCCAGCGAATCGGTTATGGTCTGTGTGCCTCCTATCGTTACATATTGGCTTCCGAAATCCGATGTTACAAACGGATCTGTGGGAAGAATGAGCTGCACATCGCCCTGTGCCCGGCCACGCACCTGCAGGTTTCGTAGCCTATTGTATCGCCATACAACTTCACCGCTGTGCGCATCAACGTACACAACGTAGTTGCCGGATGGGTTACTGGTTTCAACGAAAGCCTCATACACAAGATGGTACACAAGCTGTCGATCATTTCGAACCGGCAAAATGAAGAGCTTTCCTTCTCCTGATATTTTATCGTTCTCTCTGTCAAAGCTCAGCCCGCGAGCAGCATACTCTTTTGCATTGTCAAGCGCGATCGTCGGTTGTACTGGCACGGAGATATCGGAATACCAATCCGAACCAAAGGCCATAATGTTTGCGTTCTCATATAACCGGAGTTCCACTTCAGACAACAGCACGGGAATGCCCTTATATGTTTGCATGTAAGAAACATACCAGCGGTTGTGGATCTGTGTAGCCCGAACGAACTTTAGGTCGGCAAGTTCGGTCTTAAGCAGCGACGAATTCGCATTCAGAAAAGAGAGCGCGGCATTTTGAACATTCGCACTTGAAAGGTGACTGTATCCCGGAATCCGAATTGCATTTCCATAGGCTCTGTGTGGGGTTCCGGTTGCTTCATTCCACGTCACAGACCACTGGCCGTTTGCTATCGTGAAATTCACCCAATCGCTTGAACGCGATAACATGCGTTGCGAGTCAGGGTTGATCCACCCGCTATGTACTCTTTGAGATGGCAGCAAAAGTGATCCGTCCGTTTCGAACATCGTTTGAGCAAAGAGATGTGATGCGCTCAAACGAAGCAACCCCGCGAAGATCGTCGCAGAAAAGAATCTTTTCGTAAAGAATGCCATAAAGCCTTCCTTATTACTTTAAGTGTGGCTGGGTACTTTTCACTTTTGTGAGTCTCTTGCTCAAACGTGGGTCTCAAAGGAAAGCAGGGACAGAAGAATCCATCTCTCTTTCGCTATACATATATGTACAAGATACGGGTAGTGTTCGCCAGAGGCAAGCGGTTTTTCAACGACGAAGCTTCTATTATGCTTTGTTGTAAAGATATGCTTCCAGATGCTGCAGGAATCGGTCTGTCGCGCCGACATTATTCAGAACAAATTTTGCGGCACGTTCGCCTGCGGATGTGCACGCCATTTCATTGTCCAGCAGATTCGCCAGCGCTCTATGCAATTCGTCGCTATCATGAACAATGAATCCGCCACCGCGTTCAACCAGTGCGAGTGGCTCCTCTGAATTTCTATGTCGGTATCCAAATACAACCGGCACACCATACACGGCCGCCTCCAATACATTGTGGACGCCTTGACGAAAACTGCCGCCCACAAATGCTATATCCGCGTACGCGTAGAGCGTGAGCAGTATTCCGATGCTGTCAACAATGATCACGCTCTCACCCTTGTATTCATTTAATCCAGAGAACCGGATGAAAGCGGCTTTTCCGGAAAGATCGTTTTCCAAATCCTCTATGTGATCAATAGTAGGTTCATGTGGAACGAGAATAAGAAGAAGATCCCTCCCCGTTCCTAGCAGTTTCAAAAATGTGGGGATTACTACTTCTTCGTCTTCAGGCCAGCTGCTACCCACCACAATCACCTTTTTCCCTTCCAGTATCTTTGGGGGAATGATATGTCGTTTACCCGCTTCGACACTCCGGATGGTGACTTGGTCGTAGCGTGTATCACCAATCGCTTCGATCAACGGATGATTGAGAGCAAACCGACGGAACGAATGTACGTCTCTGACTGACACGGTCAATATTGCATCGATGCAATTGTATAAATAGTGATGAAACATCCTGACGATGGGCAGGCCGCGCGTCGAGTGCTCACGCAGAGTCGCGTTGGCAATGAGAATGGGAATTCCTTGACGTTGTAATTCCCAAATGTGATTGGGCCACAGGTCGTACCGAACCATTACGGCGACGTCGGGTCGCACGAGACTAATGAACCGCCGCGCCGCGCCTTTCGTATCAAACGGAATATAGCTAATCACATCTGCCAGTTGGTACTTCTTCGAATGATCATACCCCGATGGGGAAAAAAAAGTTATGATAACCTTGACATCCGGATGGCGTCTCTTTAGCTCTGCTATGATTGGCTTTGACTGTTCAAACTCTCCCATTGAAGACGAGTGAAACCATACACGTTTCCCCTGTGTAGTACGTGTAAGCTGCTGTTGCAATGTCTCGAAGAGATTATCGCGGCCGCGAATTGCCCGACGGATTTTACTGTTCCATCCACCCAATATTCTGAGCATGACCCACAAGCAGGGGATGATGGTGTAGCTGTAAAAAAATTTCAGGAGCGAAAGCATATACAGGTCAAGTCTCTAACAATTGCAGCGCGCGTTCCAATACCTGATGCGGGGTAATCTCATTCATGCATTTGAAGTGTCCCTTTGGACACTTTGCGAGGCCAAGGTGTGTGCATGGTCGACAGTCAAGGGTCGGGCGTTCAACAACAACATTCGTTGTACCATATGGGAAAAAACCAAACTCCCTGACTGTAGGGCCAAAGATAGCAACCACTTTCTTCTTCAATGCATCGGCGATATGCATCAAGCCGGAATCATTGCTGATGACAATCGCACAACGATCCATTACTGCGGCAGCTTCGACCAACGATGTTACCCCGGCGAGGTTAATTACTTGAGCATTTGGAGCGTTGGTTTTGATCTTACATTCAATATCTTCACACAGTGTACGGTCTTCCCTGGAACCGAAAAGAACAATCGTGGCATTGCGCTGCAACGCGAGTGATGAGCCCGTCTCCGCGAAACGCTCCCATGGCCACATCTTGTTGTTATGCTTCGCTGATGGACACACGCCAATGATCGGGCGATGCTTGTCGCCATCTACCTCGCTCAGAAGCTCGCTGGCTTTTTGGCGTGCCGCATCAGGAAAAAATAATTCCAGGCCCTTGCCATCATTGACAACACCAAACTGCGATACTGTTTCGATATACCGTTCGGCAACGCTTGGCACTTCCCCGAAGAGTGAGTAAATGTTCCACTTAAACTTCACAAGGAAAAAGCGGGCGATCTTTCGTTTGCGAATTCTGACAGTACGCCCGGTCCCAAAACAGAGAATGCGGCTCCGAATACTGTCATGAATATCAATTATCACGTCGTAGTCGGATGACTTGATGATGCGCCGAAGCCGCAGGAGGTCTTTGAACGTTGCATCTGACGGAAACTCCACAACATGTGAGACGTTCGGGTTGTGGCGAACAAGATCTGCATATTCGGATTTGACAATGTAATCGATCCGGCTCTGAGGAAACTTCTGCAAGAATGCCCTGAGCAGCAACGATGACAGCACAATATCGCCAATGGAACTAAAACGAATGATTAACGTTCTATCAATTGCTTCCTGGGCAACTTTCATGATTGCGTGTTTCAAACGGGCGGACGATAGGCAGCAGAAGACGGGATGTCGATGTGTTGTGAACGACGAGGTATGTACATCGGCATTCGCATGTCAGTGTGCAGGTCATGGTACCTATTTTCTGCTGTAATTGCAATGAAGACCTTGAGCCCCCGCTGCGCACAAGGTTTGATTTTCAAAACGGAACAACCTACATTGATTGAGAAGGAACATAAAGGGGACATATGAATCGACCTGCCACGCTTGGCGAATTGCGGAAGAGCGGTTACACCGTTCGACCTGTGAAGGATGAACTGCGCGCAAACCTGATCAAGAAGCTTACAACGAATGAACCCCTCTTTCCCGGAATTATTGGGTACGAGAAGACGGTTGTTCCGGCAATTGTGAATGCAATCCTTGCGAAGCATGATATTATCCTCCTCGGCTTGAGAGGACAGGCGAAGTCACGCATCATCCGTCAACTGCCATCACTGCTTGACGAATACGTTCCCGTGGTCAAAGGAAGCGAGTTGAACGATAATCCATTCCAGCCGGTAAGCAAATACGCTACGGATCTTGTGAAACAGTGCGGCGACGCGACACCTATCGAATGGCTTCACCGGGATCAACGCTACGGGGAGAAACTCGCAACCCCCGATGTGACCATTGCGGACCTCATTGGGGACATCGATCCGATAAAAGCAGCAGCCCAGCGACTTCATTACTCCCACGAAGGTGCAATTCATTTTGGAATTATCCCGCGAACAAATCGCGGTATCTTTGCAATTAACGAATTGCCCGACCTGCAGCCACGCATCCAGGTTGGCTTGTTCAATATTCTGGAAGAGAAGGATATTCAGATTCGAGGATTTAATATTCGGATCCCGCTGGATATCATGGTGGTGTTCACGGCAAACCCTGAGGATTACACGAACCGCGGCAACATCATAACCCCTCTCAAAGACAGAATCGATTCTCAAATTCTAACGCACTACCCGCGTTCATTGGAAGAAGCCATCAGCATTACATCGCAGGAAGCTCATCTGAATAGAGATGAGAAGGACATTCGCGTCCCGCAATTCTTCAAAGAGATTGTGGAACAGGTGGCGTTTGAAGCGCGCAAGAGCGAATTCGTTGATCAGAAATCCGGGGTGAGCGCACGCCTCACAATTGCCGCGATGGAAAATCTCGTCAGCAATGCAGAACGCCGATCAATCACGCTCAAGGAGAAGGTTGTTGTTCCGCGCATCTGCGATCTGCCACACGTGCTGCCGGGTATGACAGGAAAAATCGAGCTGGTGTTCGAAGGCGAACAGGAAGGCTCCGTAAAAGTCAGTAGGGCACTGGTTGGAAAAGCCGTACGCGAGACGTTCAAAAGATATTTTCCCGACCCACTGAGAAAACGTGCACGAAACGCTCAAGAAGGCTCACGACAAACGATGGATGATCCGGAATACGGTAAGATCATCCAGTGGTTTGAGGCGGGCAACAAAGTCGATATCGCCGACGACATGACGCTGGATGAATATAGGGGCGCTCTTGAGAAGGTACAGGGTCTCCGTGAAGTGACGCGACGCCACATGCCTGCGATGGATGAACGTCTTGAACTTCCGTCGGTAATGGAGTTTGTGCTTGACGGATTGCACCAGAACTCAAAAATTGCCAAGGATGAGGTCGATCATCTGACATCGTACAAGGATTTGGTTGGAAGTATTTTTGCAGGCCATGGAAAACCATACGAGGACGATTAGAGAATGTCCCAATTCCGTTACTCAAAATGGACTCCCGAATCACAGACTGATGAGCAGCGGCTGCAGCAGCTTGTTTCGCTCTTCAGTTATCTGATGATCCAAACCAGTGGTGACGTCCAGGAGACTCTTGACTGGCTCAAGCAGATTGCGGAGGAATACGGCCTGTTCGATGAGAACATGACGATGGACGACCTCATCGACAAACTGCGGGAGATGGGAATCATTGAAGACATAAAGGACATTCCCACGCTTACAACCAAGGGCATCCAGCGCATACGTCAGGATGCACTGCGGGAGATATTCACATCGCTCAAAAAAGCGCCGCTTGGTGCACATGAATCTCCATACACCGGCAGTGGCGTTGACCGTTTGAGCGAGACCAAAAAATTCAGCTTCGGAGATCATCCCACAAATATCGACCTGACCTCGACGCTTTCCAACGCCTTCCGCCGAGACGGCATCGATGAGTTTTCGCTGAAGGAAGAAGACCTTGAGGTGTACGAGACCGAGCACCAGACATCGTGCGCCACGGTGCTCATGATCGACATCAGCCACAGTATGATTCTCTACGGCGAAGACCGTATAACGCCCGCCAAGCAGGTCGCGTTGGCTCTTTCCGAACTGATCATGACGCGTTTCCCCAAGGACTACCTTGCAATGGTGGTCTTTGGCGATGACGCGCAACTCATGAGCATTAACGAGTTGCCGTTCCTCTCAGTCGGTCCGTATCACACCAACACGCGCGCTGGCTTGCAGCTCGCGCGCAATCTGCTGCGGCGCCGCGGCAATGTGAACAAACAAATATTCATGGTAACCGACGGCAAGCCTTCTGCAATTTTCGATTCAAACGGGAGGCTGTACAAGAATTCATTTGGTCTCGACCCGAAGATCGTGAACAAAACCCTGGATGAGGCGGTTGCATGT
>JBGPGQ010000020.1:0-19532 GCA_041483995.1 Bacteroidota bacterium | reverse complement strand
TATCATGAATCATTTCATACCTACGCGCCACGACGCGGCAACAAGTTTATTCTCGTCTTAGACCACGCAACTAGTCGCAAGCGTAGGTCATCGGAGAGCCAATTCGGTTCACCGAATCCGGCGGCCAGGATGCGGTATCTTTCCAATAGTATTCCCTCGACTCTCGTGGCGTGCTGGACAAAATCCTCATCGGAAAAGGCGTATGGTGTTGCAAAGGCCCTTCTTGGCTCAACAACAAAATCAACGACCTTTCTCCAGACTGAAAGATCAGGAGTCTTTAACTTATCCTCAAAGTCGGCCCCACTTGCACACTGGATGAGATATACGGGGACTGCAACGCGACCATCGCGAAAGGGGCGATGGCATACAATGTCCAAGCCGGCGTCTTTAGCCGTTTCTTTTGTCCATCGACGAATGTTGTGTTTTTCTTCCTCACCCAAAAAGGAAGCTACTTGTTGCACTACGCGTTGAAGAGTTTGGGCTCTCGATCGTGACCAGCCTGTCTGCAGGAATTGCCAATCTGAAAACTGTTTTGTCAAGGACTCTTTTGTTACTTCTTCGAAGAGTTCTCCCTGTTCACCATAATCAGTAACACACGTCTTCGCCCATCGACGGTACCTAATGGTTAATGAAAGGAGGAGACAAAAGGTATAGCTGGCGGCATCTTGCCATTCTCTCGCTGGCTCAATTGTATCATCGGAAAGCATAAAAGGCCAGCCCAAGCCAATCCACGACTTACGCTGAACAAACTCGGCCCACGCATCGTCTGCAACGGTGTAAGCTGCGTTCTGATCCTCGCACAACTCCTCTTCGCGAAGGACATCAACGAGAGACGTAGTTGTGACAGGTTCTCGATCAAAAAGAACACTGCTTTCAATCCAATCACATAATGCTGTTAGGTCAAGTGAGGATCTTGCGAACCCCCGACTCGGAAGTGATAGCATATTTTATTGGGCTTTGTATTTCTTGCCGAGAGAAGGAAATAACTTCAATAATTGCATTGTACCTGCTGTTAGGCGGTTTGTGGCATTGAGAAGGGTTTTTGAATTCACATGTAAGTGGGCTCGAGCAAGCGCCAACTCCAAGTAGTCGGCGGCTTTCTCAACATGTTCTACTACTTGTTTTATGTCTCCCCCAGCCAATTGGAGCGCAACGTCAAACTTTGGATTCTCGTTTCGTTCAAGATACTTTGTAGCTTCTTTGTTCTCAAGAATCCGACCAAAGTCGTCGGCTTGGCGTGAATCAGTAAAGAGTGCGGGGCGATTATTATCCTTGTCACCGAAAAGCCACAAAGCGAAATTTCCCAGCGCCTTCAAATGGGATTTCGGCACGGGTTTTCTAGCGTGCTTGGGATCGGCCTGGATATCAATATGAAGATAGTTGCGAACTCCTTCTGATCTCAGAGACAAATACATTACACTGAATCGATTGGAAACGTCCGTTCGTTCGAACCCTTCAATCGAACCTTCCATTTGTGTCAGCAATCGATAGGTTATGTAAGTCTGACGGACTGTCTGACTATTGCTTCCAATGCGTCTCATTACTTGTTGGTAGCTCATTCCCCTTTCATCAATGAGGCGCGCAATGAACTCCGCTTTCTCTGCAGGCTTCCATTCCTTGATTCCCGTAACGTGTCTGAAACCAAGAAACGATTCTATTTCTCTTCTGTTGCTGACCAGCAAATAAGGGATTTTGTGAAAGAGCTTGTTGTTCTCTTTCAAGCCCTTGCTCATCTCTTTCCACTTCTGTGATGGTGCCTGACCCTTAACAGATCTGTACAGACACTTAAGCGCTGCAATTCGACGATTGCCTTCAACGACAACGAGTTTTTCTCCACCATAGGGAGATTCTCGAACAACCAGTACTGCTTCGTGTGTCCAAAAGCCACCGCTCTCCAAGAAGGAAACAGCGAGTTCTTCCAGTGCCCATTTCATCATGATTTTCAGCAGTGCATCTGGATCTAAGTTCTTTTCAACATTGTCGCTCCCCAGCCGAGGATTGCGAGGATCAAGATACAGATCATCGATCTCCGCAAATGCCAACTCAGTACTGATAGCCATTTGTTCCTCTTATGCTATGGAAGATTCTTTGCGCAATAGGTTCGATCGCTTGCTTAACATCCCCTTCCCACACCCTTATCACACGCCATCCCCCTCCCTTTAGAGCGCGATTCACCGTTCTGTCCCTTTCCCTATTGCGTTGTATCTTTGCTTGCCAATACGCAGAATTATGATCCCTGCTAAGCCTACCGGAGAGAGTAATCCAGTCACGTCCATGCCAGAAGTCACCATCGCAGAACACAACAACTTTTTCGAATGGGAAAACGATATCTGGTTTGCCGGGAAGCGTGGCGACGTTGTGTCTGAAACGAAGGCCGAGTCGGCGCAATGCTCGTTGCAACATCACTTCGTGTTTTGTGCCCCGACTCTTGTTTGCTCTCTTAGAGAGTGAACTTACTTCAGATGCTGGTTTTAATCCGACGAAGGAAGGATATGCCTTCTTGGCTGGGTTGCGTCGTGTTGCCCTGCCTTTGGTTTGAACTCGCTGTGCTTTGCGCTTGGACAATCCTTTGATCAAAGTGTGATGTTAACCCTGTGCGCTGTGCATAAAGATATAACTTTTCTGGAAATATGCATCAGAAATGAAAAACCACTTTCAAGTGCTATAACGCGTCTTTAATCATCTACGGCGCCACCACGTGAGTCTTACTTTCCACATGCTTATTGACGTAGTACATCAATTACTTACCTTCTCTTTCAAAAACTTTCCTTCAAAGCCTCGAGAATACTCGATGTGCAGACTGTCGCCGACCTCATACACAAGAATCCCCTCAAGGCCTGGGGTCTTCCGGATATACTCCATCCCTTTTTCTTTGCCGAGAGCGAAGACCAGTGTTGAAAGCGCGTCCGCCTCGGTGGCATTCTGCGTAACAACCGTGACGCTGATAAGCCCCTCGATCGGGTAGCCTGTGAATGGATTCAGTAAGTGGTGATAGCGTTTACCGTTTGAGATGAAGAACCGTTGGTAGTCACCTGATGTAGCCACAGCCCCCGTCCCGTACTT
Organism: Bacteroidota bacterium; assembly: GCA_041483995.1. Taxonomy (GTDB): domain Bacteria; phylum Bacteroidota; class Ignavibacteria; order UBA10030; family UBA6906; genus JBGPGQ01. The sequence continues at coordinate 16,469 of JBGPGQ010000020.1, read as the reverse complement.
GAATGTCCCGAGGAATTCGCCGTCACGCCTCGGATGCCGGACGGAAACTGTTACCAAGGCGGAATCCAAACCATGTGTCCCTTCCCACCGTACGCCCAACTTTCCTCCAATATCGACGATGAATTGCTTCGCGCCATTGCGGGTCAGTACGTCGCACGCTTTCTCGATTGCATAGCCTTTCCCGAGCGACCCAAGGTCAAGAGCCATTCCTTGCTTTGGTAGAAACACAGACCGGCCATTGATCGCGACAGTATGGTAATCGATGAGCGGTAGCAAGGAGTGAATGCTATCCGGCGAAGGGACTCGTGGATGCGCTGCAAGAATATCCCATGTCTTTACCAACGGGCCGACCGTTACATCGAACATTCCCGACGAGGAATCGCCGTACGCCAGTGACGTCCGGATCAATCCAACCAGTTCTTCCGAAACTTTGACCGGATGTTTCCCCGATGCGAGATTGATGTGCCCTATCTCGCTGCTGTCGCTGTAGTCTGTCGCCATGTTTTCAATCCTCAGGATCTCTGCAACGGCAGAATCGATCATGCGATTGACGCGTTCACCGGGAAAATCGTCATAGACGGAGATGTTCACGTACGTATTCATCGCCGTTGTGTGACGGACAGCAGGCTTGTGCACATCCCTGCCGCACGAGAGAGCGATGAGGCTTAGAGAAACGATATGGATATATTGCTTAAGGTTCATCGAGTGTTTTCCGTTTATGATCCAAGTATTTCCGTTCCTCGCTTGCTCAAGTCCCTGTATATGATCATTCCTAAAATAACCCCAACGACGAGGAAGCCGGTACCGAGTAAAGTTTCCCCGAGTATGATCTTGCCTGTTCCAAAGAGGAAAGCATAGATCATCCCCACACCGCACAACCAATCGACCAGGTTTAACATTCCATCCTTTTGTGGTACCACATCAGTTGCTTTTTTCGCAACCGGCCCCCACATCGCGGCGGAAGGACGTACTTTGCGGTAAAAGATGAGTAGCTGCGCTTCGGGTTCCGGCTTTGTCAGGAACGTAACACTCAGCCAGACCGCTGTTGTGACAGCAACGGTAATCAGGAGGAGGTAGGCGAATTCTTCCGGCTTGCTCTCATCGAGATGGAATGCAAACTGCAACGAAAGCGATGTAACAAAGGCTGTAATCATTGCGGAGATTTCACTCCATGCGTTAATGCGCCACCAGAACCATCGCAGGATATACACGAGCCCAGTGCCGGCGCCGATCGCCATCAAGAATTTCCACGCGCCCGCAATTGAGTCCATTGAGAGAGTCACCAATGCAGAGAGTATCATCAGCAACATGGTGACTATTTGAGAGATACCAACATAATGCTTTTCACCTTTGTCCCGCACCCAAAACCGACGATACACATCGTTCACAATATAGCTTGCGCCCCAGTTTAGTTGTGTGCCGATGGTTGACATGTAGGCGGCGGCAAATGCAGCGAGCATGAGGCCTCTCATGTATGCCGGAAGATCTGAGATCAGGATGCGGATGTAGCCCGATTCAGGATCCTGTGCGAAAGAGGGATCGTCTTGATATCGCACAACCGCAACAAGTGCAACTATGATCCACGGCCATGGTCGGAGAGCGTAGTGAGCGACGTTGAACCAGAGTGTTGCAAGAAGCGAATTCTTCTCATCCTTCGCCGAAAAAATCCGTTGGGCAACATAGCCTCCGCCCCCCGGTTCCGCGCCCGGGTACCACGATGCCCACCAATTCACAGCGATATAAACGAAGAACGTAATCATCGGCATCCACATCGAATGGAGATCAGGAGTAAATGATAGTATCGAGCCAGTTGCATTTGGACGCTGGTCCAGCGCGTGTAGCTTTTGCAACAGCACGTCCATTCCGCCGGTCGCGTTGACCGCGACCACCGCGAGAAATATCACCATTCCCATTTTCAGCACGAACTGGAAGAGGTCGGTCCAGAGCACGCCCCAAAGTCCCGAGAGTGTGGAGATCGATGCAGTGATGAGCATAATGAGGAGCGCGATTCCCAGCGCTTCAATTTTTGATACGCCGAGAACAAGCATCATGATTTTAACGATGGCAAGGTTCACCCATCCCATGATGATGAGGTTGATGGGCAGGCCGAGATACAACGCACGGAACCAACGCAGGAACGTTGCCGGGCGTCCGGCGTATCTGAGCTCCGCGAACTCCACATCGGTCAATACGCCGGCGCGACGCCAGAGACGTGCATAAAAAAACACTGTGAGCATGCCACTGAAAAGCATGCTCCACCATATCCAGTTTCCCGCAATGCCGTTCCGCGCCACAATGCCGGTGACTGCTAGTGGCGTATCGGCTGCGAAGGTTGTTGCGACCATCGACGTACCCGCCAACCACCAGCTTGCCTTTCTTCCGGAAATAAAAAAATCGCTGACGCTTTGCGTTGCGCGCTTCCTGAGATACAACGCCACGGCAATGTTGAACACGAAGTACAGGGCAATGACGATCCAATCTGTGAGCGTAAGCTGCATAGAGCCATCCTGTAAGTTTATGAAACGGCAGTGGGTCTCAAGAGCCTGGAAAGATTACCTATGCTAACGGTTACGATACATCCTATAAGCGTATGCCATGTGAAATCAATTTTGGTGTATGTCACTACAACTATCATGCTGAGAATGCCCGCAATGAACCCCGCGTACGCATCACGTTGCGATGTCCTCTTGAAGAGCAGTCCCAGAAAGAACGTGCCGAGTAAACCACCGTAGGTGAAGGAAGCGATCTTCAGACCTAGCTCCACGACAGGGTTCTTTGTATTGGTAAACAGCATCGCTCCACCTATCAAGACGACTCCCCAAAGCAAGGTAAAAATCTTTGACCAGCGGAGCTGCTGCTTCTCATCGAGAGTTTTGCCGCGCGCACTCATCTTGAACAGATCGAGGAACGTGGAAGATGCGAGAGAGCTGATGGAGGACGAAAGCGTTCCCATTGCGGAAGCGAGTACTCCTGCAATCACAAGTCCAGCAAGTCCCGTTGGAAGGTTCTCGGAAATGAATTTTGGGAATATCTCGTCAGATGATTGCAAACCCAGAGAGGCGAATGGAACACCATTGTAGAACGCAAAGAGACAAAGTCCAAGCACGAGAAAGAACGCAAATTGTACGACAATGAATGCGGCGTCGAGCATGAGCGCCCGCTGGCTATCCCAGCGAGTCTTGCAGCCGAGCAGCCGTTGCACGAGGAGTTGATCCGTTCCGTGGGAGGCCATCGTCAGGAATGTGCCGCCAAGCAGACCGCCGACCAGTGTATAAGGAGTGGAAAGGAACTCGATGAGGCTGCCACCCCAATATGAGTTCACAATCTCGAACTTGTTGCTTCCATTGGCAGTTGCGAACCGGACAACATCGCCCCACCCGTGGGGTAGTTGATTGATAATCAAAGCCATGGATGCAGCAGCGCCAACGAGGTAAATGAACATTTGTACAACATCCATTGCAACGACCGCCCTAAGCCCGCCTAAAAACGTGTAGACCAGCGTAAAGGCGCCGATCAGCAATATGCTCGTTGGGTAGTCCAGTCCAGTGATGATATGGATTGGAATTGCCGTTGCGAACAGGCGAACACCAGAAGCCAGAACGCGTGTTGTGATGAAAACGGAGGAAGTAAACTTCCGGAGCGAGTTACCGAATCGTTTGCCGAGAAAATCGTACGCTGTTTCAAGATCGCCCTTGTAGTACGCGGGAATGAACACCACGCTGACGAGCAGCCTGCCGATGAAATATCCAATGGCCAGTTGCAGGAAATGCATATCGCTTTTGTACGCGAGCCCGGGAACACTGATGAAGGTGAGCGTACTTGTTTCGCTGGCGACGATGGAGAAACCAACCGACCACCAGGACATCTGTTTACCGCCAAGGAAATAGTCGCGCGAGGTTTTTTGTTTACCGGCAATGATGCTGCCCGCGACTGTTACGCCGATCAGGTAGAGGCAGACAATCGCGTAATCGAGGGAAGAAAAACCCAAGAAGAGCTCCTAGGGTGAGAGGATGATGAAGGGAACCTGCCTGTGTTTGCTACTTGGCAACACGCGAGGTTACTTCCTGCATATCGAACACACGGTCAAGCATGGAAATCCTGATCAGGCTTGCGACCTTGGTGTGGACATTGATGAGTTTCACCTTGCCGTTGTGTTCCTTCATTTTTCTATCAGCAATGAGCAGCGCGCTGAGTCCGCTGCTGTCGCAGAATTCCACACCTGCGAGATCCACAACAAGCGTATCAACCTTCGGTTTGCAGAGGATCAGGAATTCACCCTTGAGTTCGGGTGAAATGGAGGAGTCAAGCTTTCGTTCTTTCAGCTTGAGGGTTATTGACGCCCCGTTTTTTTGCACATCAAAGTTCATAATTTCCCCTTAAAACATTTGGAGGCACTTTACCAGTCGTTCGTAGACAAGCTTCCTATCAAGTGTTGGATCAACGTTGATCTGAAAATTATAGAATGTGTCTGCGTGTTTGCGTGCGAAGCCGACTCGGATCCTTGCATCGCTTTCTTTACAAATATAGGCGGAGGGAAGCACTAAGTCAAGGTTCAGGTCGATGGTGAGATCGTACCGCCTCTTCTTGACACGGGTGATAAGATCGTTGCCAGGAAGAAACACAGGGTTTATTTCGCCGGGGAGGATGTTGATGAATTGGCTGTGTGGAAGCATGCGCATGATATCGAGACCGCGGGTGGTGCTGACAATCGTGATGTTTTCCTCGGGAACCCAGTTCCGTATCATGTCAATCATCATCACGGAAGGAAAGGAATCGCGTCTGTTCAATGGGAGAATAAGCAGTACCTGACGGGCGGATGAAACTGCGTTTCCGAATGGTATGACTCTGTCGCGAATCTTCCTGTAGTGGAATTTCGACCACTGAACGCCTATTGATCTGCGAATCGGTTCCAGCATCGTTGTTCAACGCACCATTTTTTGGAATTCGCTCTCAGTGATTACAGGAATACCAAGCTTCTTCGCTTTTGCGAGCTTTGACCCGGCGTCTTCACCGGCAAGAATATCTGTGATATTTTTGCTCACCGCTGGCGCAACTTTGCCGCCGTTTTGTTCTATGATGCGCTTGGCTTCTTCTCGCGAATAGGTTGGAAGCGTGCCGGTCAGGACAAAAGTCCTGCCCGAAAGAGCCCCTTTCCTTTTCGTGGATGATGCGGTCAGTGTAACACCAGCGTTCTTCAATTTCTTCAGTATCTCACGATTGTGCTTCTCTCTAAAAAAATACACAATGCTTTCCGCAATCCTCGGACCAATGGCAGAGACAGTCTGGAGGTCCTCTACGGTTGCAGATTGAAGCAGATCGATGGAAGCGAAATTCTCAGCAAGGATTTGGGCAACCCCTGCTCCGACATGCCTGATGCCGAGCGCATACAACACACGATGAAACGGTTGCTTTTTGCTTTTCTCGATTCCCTGCAGAAGGTTCTGTGTGCTCTTCTCTCCCCAGCGATCAAGGCTCGCAAGCTTTTCACTATGGACATGAAGGGTGTAGAGATCGCTGTAGTTCTTGACAAGGCCGAGGCCGACCAGTTGTTCGACAACGGCTTCTCCGAGACCTTCGATATCCATTGCACCACGCTGCGCGAAGTGTTCAATGCGTCCCTTTACCTGAGCCGGGCATTCAGAATTCTCACAGAAGTAATTGACTTCGTCCTCAGGGCGATAGATTGTCGCTCCGCATTCCGGGCAAGTTGCGGGCATTGTGAACCGCCGCGTTTGCTTTGGTCGCTTGTTTTCAACAACGTCTGTAATCTTCGGTATAACATCCCCCCCTTTTTCAACAATGACTGTATCACCAACCCGAAGATCAAGCTCGTTGATGTAGTCCATATTGTAGAGGCTTGCCCTGCTGACTGTGGTTCCTCCGATGAAAACAGGTTTCAGTTCTGCCACAGGTGTAATTGTGCCTACCCTTCCCACCTGCAGTGCAATGTCATTCAATGTTGTTTCAGCTTTCCGTGAAGTGAATTTGAACGCTATTGCCCATCGCGGGCTCTTGGCAATATTGCCAAGCGTTTCCTGTTGTTTCAGAGAGTCCACCTTCACGACCACGCCATCGATATCATACGGCAGAGTGTCACGTTTGATTTCCCACTCCTTCCAAAATCCAATTACATCATCTATAGTCTTGCATCGACGACTGTGTTCATTGACAGGCAGACCCAATTGTTTCAGGAAGTCCAGGCCTTCAAAATGGTTCTTCAGTTGCGCGTTTGGTGCAAAGAGCGCGTACGCAAACATTTTGACTGGCCGCGCTGCCACGATTTTCGGGTCCTGCATCTTCAAGGTGCCGGCAGTTGTATTGCGCGGGTTGATAAATAATTTTTCTCCTGCTGCTGATTGCTTCTGGTTCAGCTTTTCAAAGTCTTTGCGGTGCATGAAGGCTTCGCCGCGCACAATAATATTCATGAGGGACTGATCTTTTGTTCTTAAGCGGAGCGGAAGCGATCGAATTGTCCGTAAGTTATGTGTGATGTCATCGCCCTGTACGCCATCTCCGCGGGTTGCGCCCTGAAAGAAGACACCGTCGCGATACGCGAGAGAAAGCGCGACGCCATCGAATTTCAGCTCTGCAACATACGCGGGCATTTCTGCACCAAGCAGACCCCGAACACGTCGATCGAATTCCCTGATCTCTTCCTCCGAATAGGAGTTTGCCAGGCTGAGCATCGGTGGTGTGTGTGTAACCGTGGCAAAGTTCTTGGTCGGCTGGCCACCAACACGTTGGGTCGGGGAATCCTCAGAGTAAAGCTCGGGATACTGTGTTTCAAGGTCCTGCAGTTCCCGCATATGCTTGTCATATTGTTCGTCAGAAATAGCAGGATCAGCAAGAACATAGTACCTGTAATCATGTTCATGCAGCTCACTCCGTAGTTTCTTGACGCGTTGAAGCAGCTGTTGCGACGGTGTGGCCATTACTGTTTCATCAGCGTCTGATGCGTGAATTCGATGCTGCGCGCAACGCTTCCCCGCTTTCCCATTATGCCAATGTGCTTGTTATTCAGTGTGAACTCAATAGCCCCGGCATTTCCCAATGTGAGAGTAAACTTTTCTGCAGCTTTCCAGGCGATAGATAGATTGGGTTTGAAAATAAACTCTTTAGGAGGAGCTTTATCTATGGCGATCTGGATCCAGACCGTATCGGTCGTTATTGCTTTGAGGGTGAGGCTATCGGATGTGCGAGTTGCAGTCAACGGCTTTTCGGTTTGCCCCGTTACAACAGGAGCAGAGCGTCTTTCGTGTTCTTTGATGACGTTTTGAAACGGGATCTCTTGGGTTGGCGGTATTATTCCTTTGTGATTCAGGTTCCACACGATGATCCCCGCCGAAAGCAGTATCATTCCGATCACGGCAAGCTTTGCGAGACGAGGGTCAATCTGTTGACGCTCCCGTTGAATGGGAGGTAGCTCTTCCTGAACGGGCTGCGAAGACGTGTCTTGAGGCGGTTCCTGGTTTTTTAGAGATTCGTCATACTTGCGCATAATGTCAGCCGGATCAAGCCCGGCAACTGCTGCATATTCACGAATGAAAGCGCGTACGTATGTCTGGGGCAACATGGAATAATTACCCTGTTCGATTGCTTCGAGAAAACTGATATTGATTAATGTCGAATCGGAGATATCGGACAGCGTCAGGTGCTTTGCTTCCCTGGCTCTTTTCAACTCTGAGGACAATGATTCCATGGGAATGGTTTGTGGCAAATCTTACGAGGTCAATTCTGTTTCCAGGGTGCGCGCGTCGAGCACCTGGCGAACTTTTGTTGCGATGTCTTCAAGCTGAAACGGCTTCTGCAAAAAACCGTTTGTTTCTGCAGAGAACGTCGCCGTTTCCATAACATCCTTGCTATACCCTGTTAGAATAATAATGCGCAGGTGCGGATTAAGATTCTTGAGTTGCTCAAAGGTGGCCTTGCCGCCCATCAGTGGCATGTTCATGTCAAGCAACACCAGGTCAATTGCAGCCCGCCGTGTTCGATACGTATCGATCCCGGATTTTCCGTCGTGAACAACAGTGACCGAATATCCCAGGTCAGTGAGCATATCACGAGCGATTTCGCAGACACTCTCTTCGTCATCAATGACGAGGATATTCTCTTTGCCCCTTGGAATTGGTAACAGGCTCTGTCGTGATGTGCCGGGCGCTTTCGACAGCGCACGTGGGAGATGAATGGAAAATGTGGTACCCCGGCCAACTTCGCTTTCGAGGTTTATAAAGCCACCATGGTTTTGAACGACACCAAACAGGACGGATAGACCAAGTCCCGTACCATGATCTTTTGTTGTAAAAAAGGGTTCGAACACGCGGTTTTGCAAATCCTTGTCGATTCCCGTCCCTGTATCCTTCACAGTAATTACAACAAATTGGCCAGGTTTAATAGAGGTAAACTGACTGGTCGTGTGCGAGTCTGCCATTGTTATGTTGGTGGTGATGCTGAGGGTCCCACCATCGGGCATGGCATCGCGTGCGTTCAGAAACAGGTTCAGGAGAGCCTGCTGGACCTGCCCCGCATCACCATTGACCAACAGGCTTTCACTTGCAAGTTGTCTCTTGATAACGATTTCTTTTGTGACGCTCCGCTCAAACAATCGCAGTGTTTCCTCAATGATGTCATGAATGTTGACGAGGTCGATGGTCTTTTCGGTTTTTCTGGCAAAGGTGAGTAACTGGCGGGTAAGCGATGACCCGCGGCGCGCGGCGCTCTCGATGATCTCTACGTACTTATACATTTTGTCGTTTTCAGGTGTTCTCCGTCGCATGATACTGGCCGAGCCAAGAACGGACGCCAGGATGTTATTGAAGTCGTGGGCTATTCCCCCTGCAAGATTTCCAATGCTGTCGATCTTTTGCGCGTGGAGAATCGCACCCTCCATCCTTTTCCGTTCGGTAATGTCCCGCGCTACAACGCGGGCATTGACCGTGGTTCCTTTTTCATCGAACACGAGAGACGAATTAACATTCACATTCAAGCTATTCCCGCTTTTCATCAACATTTGCTCTTCGACGTCTTTCACTTCGCGGCCGGTGGTAAACATTCCAGAGAACAATTCTTTGATTGCAGGTTGACGTTCGTGCACAAACAAACTCTCGAAGGGCTTTCCAACAATCTCCTGCTTGGAATAACCGAGCATATCCGCGCCGGTTGTGTTGCATCCGGTGATTGCGTGGTTGCGGTTCACACTAAGATAAATATCCGGCGAATTCTCAAACAGATCGATGTACTGTTGCTCGGATCGCTTCACGCGGTCAAACAACTGGGCATTGTTCAGTGCTACGCTGATATGGTTGCCGAACGCCTCCATGAGTTCGGCTTGAGCGCTGGTGAACATTGCAAAGTCGTTCCCCGCTACGATGAGGGTTCCCGCAACCGTATCTTTCGCCCGGAGAGGAATGGACGCCCAGAATTGAATACCAAGAATCTTCAACGAGGGGTTGATGAGTCCTATGTGTTCTGTAAGGTGTTCGCGTTGGACGCGCGGCTGGTGAAGCCATGCCCCCGGAGATTTGCTGAGCTGTGAACTAATTGCCAGGAAATCGATGGTCGTTCCCTTGGAACATTTCAGCACAAGCTTATCGCCCTCAAGCATATAGACCCAGCCGAAGTTGATACCGAGCAACTCGGTAATGCTTGTCAATGCCGTCTGCAGCACATAATCCAATTCCACCAAACGGTTTATCGTAGCAGCAAGGGAGTTGAAGGCAAGGAGCTGCTGTCGTTGTGTCACAAGCTGACGGCCATAACGCAAGGAGAAATAAACTCCAGCGGAGCCAATGGTTCCAACAGCAAGGACGCTGATGAAATCCATCAACCGCGGTGTTTGCCCGGTGAGTACCATTGCCGTGATAATCGTTCCCATTGTCACAATAACCGCAGTTGAGGCGACAACCTGGGCCTGCTCAACAGGCCCGAGAGTTTGCAGGAATCTCTTGATTGTGACAATTGGGTGTATCATCGCGTACCAATGTACAAAAGAAGGGTATGAGTTTCAACGGAATGCTGATAGTGGACTCTCGAGGGGCGAGAACGGTTGAAGAAGGCTCTTGATACTCTCAAAAAAACAAAAGTCCCGTCAAGAAGACGGGACTGTGCATGAATACTTAATGAAGATGAATGCTTACATGGCCGGCTGCATCGTGGAAGCGGGCATCGGCTTTTTCGGTAGAACGGCTTCCTTGCATGCCTTTGCGACACGGAATTTTACCACGACCTTGGCAGGGATCTGTATGGTCTCGCCTGTCTTCGGATTTCGACCCATGCGTGCTTTGCGATCAACAAGCACCAGCTTGCCGATTCCTGGCAGTGTAAATGAATTCTTCGCTTCCTTGTAAGCGAGTTTCGACAGTTCCTCGAACAACATTGCCGCAGTCTTCTTCTTCATATCAAACTTCTTGGCGAAGTGCGCGACGAGTGCGGATTTTGACATTGCTTTGGCCATTGGTCCTCCTGTGTTTGTTGGTGGGAGATCGTTATTCTGTTATGAAACAATTTCGATGTGAAGATAGTACATTCTTCTCAATATTCAAACAAGAAAATCAAAAATAAGTTAATAACAACAAGGGTTCCCGCAACATCCTTGCACATAGACCGTCATGTGTTCAACACAGGATGGAGGAGTTTTTATCCATGCCGTTGCGCTACACAAGTGTAATCTCATTTGCAATAATAACTTAGGGAAGTATTGAGATCACCACTCCTCAAGAGAAACAAATTCCGTTTCACCGGTCTCCGATATTATCTCGACCGCACACGCTGGGAGAGAGGAGAGAAATATTTTTCCGTATGGCCTTTTGAGTATCCGCGAATCCAGTATTGTGACCATTCCCTTGTCGGTGCGTGACCGGATCAATCGACCAACGCCCTGCCTTAATTTCAACACAGCCTCCGGCAAAGTATATTCGAGAAAAGAGTTTCCCCCACGTTGCGCGATTGCTTCCATACGAGATTCTATAAGAGGATGGTTCGGAACGGCAAAAGGAAGTCGGGTGATGATGACATGCTCGAGCGACTCTCCAGGCACATCAATGCCCATCCAGAAACTGTCAAGCCCGAAAAGGACCGAATGAACATCATGCTTGAATCTCTGCAGCAGTGCATGGCGCTGTGCGTTTCCCTGCACCAGCAGTGTAAGCCCTTGATGTGCAAGCTCATCCGACAACAAAGCGGCCACGGAAAGCATGAGTGTGCGACTGGTGAAGAGCACAAGCGCCCGGCCTTCTGTCTGTTTGATGCTTTTCATGATCCAGTGGGGCAGCGATGATGTGAACCCCGCCCGTTCTGGCTCGGGGATATCGCGTACAAGACAGAGCTTCATCTGACGTCGAAAATCGAAAGGTGATTCGAGGATCAGATCTTTGACGCCACTCGCGCCGATGCGGTGTTTGAAGTACTCAAGCGTTCCATCGACGGTCAGCGTTGCACTGGTCATAATCATTGATGTGTCGCTGCGAAATAGCTGTGGTCCGACGCTTTCTGCAATACTTGATGGAGATGCGCAGAGGGTAACGTTGTCTCCTTTCGCGCCTGCATGTTCAACCCAATAAGTAAATCGTGATTCCTGTTGAGTCAGGAATTCGTCGATAAGTACCTGAGCTTCCCAGATTGACCGGAGTGCAGCAGTGAGTTCCACCTTCTCCATCTCATCGCTCATGTCCCTCATTATTTCGAGTATTCTCGAATGCAAGTCGGTAAGCGGGCCTGAAAGAATGTTTGCAACGAAGTGAGGTCTTCGTATCCTGACTTCACGTGTGGGAGAGTCTGTCGCGCCATCTGATTGGTGTGCGCCAAGGGATCGAGTTGCGAGGTGTAGTGTCTCAAAAAACTCCCTTGCTGTCTTTTCAGTATTTGCGCACAGTGTTCTCAGGGATTTTTCTTTTGCGAGCAACCCCTTCTTCGTTCGTTTGTTGTAGAGTCTGTGGATTGCAGTCAGAACTTGATGATGACTGAGTTTTTTCCCAACACCAAGCCCCGCAACTGATTCAAGCGTGTGTGCTTCATCGAAAACGACAAAATCGTTATCGAATATGAAACGCTCCTCTGTTCCCTGGAGTGCTGATAATGTAAAGAACAAGGCATGGTTCATGATAACAAGATGTGCGCTACGAACACTCGCCTTGGTCCTTTGAAAAAAACAACTTGTACCGCACAAGCTTGTGCTGCAAACATCCTTCTCAGAGCAAATGATGTCCCAGACCCCCGGTTGGGGAGTGAATTTCAAGTCTTCAATGTCACCATCCGGAGTATGTAACGACCACTCATGAATTCGCCGCAGCTCCTCTTGTTGGTCAGCACTAAAGAGGCCGTTTCGTGTCGCGAGAGCATTCTGCAGCCGCGTTGTGCACAGATAGTTTCTTCTTCCTTTTAGTACAATGGCCTTGAAATCTTTTCCTATTAGTGACTGAACGATGGGGATATCGTTTTGCTGAAGTTGCTGCTGAAGATTCTTGGTGTGCGTTGAAACAATTGCTTTTCTGTTTTCACGAACTGCGTAGAGGACGGCCGGGATGAGATACGCGAGAGTTTTTCCCACGCCGGTGGGTGCTTCAACGATGAGGTGCTCTCGATGTTCAAGCGCGTTGCTGATCGCTATTGCCATTGCGTGTTGCTGCGGGCGATATTCGAAACCGGTGAGCCGGGAGACCGGACCGTCTTCAGAGAAAATATTCTCAACTGCTAACGCGAGGTCCGTCATGTGGGAGTGAAGGATATGGTTCCGCAACGTGAAGCGGTTTAGGGGTTTCTAGGTCAATGCCTTTTTCAAAATCTCATCCTGCTCGGCCTCGTGAATCTTTAGCGAACCAGTTGCAGTGGAGGCACTTGATGGGCGGCCAGCATACTCAAGTCGCTGCCCCTTATGCAAAAGTCCTGTGAGTAGAGTTTGCAGAAATGTCCACGCGCCCATATTCATTGGCTCTTCTTGCGCCCAGAAGACCTCCGGTGAGCCAGCGTACTTCGTGAACACCGTTGAAAGCTGTTCTGCAGGGAATGGGTAAAACTGTTCAAGCCTGACTAATGCAACATTATTGATAGAGGTCTTTGAGCGTTCATTCGCAAGCTCATAAAATATCTTGCCGCTGCAGAATACGACACGCCGAATCTCTTGTGAAGAGGTCATTTCAGGGTCATCAATTACTTCATAAAATTTCCCAGCAGCAAGGTCGTTAACTGTGGAAACGGCTTTGGGGTGGCGAAGCAGGCTCTTCGGTGTCATAATCACAAGCGGCTTACGGCGATTATCCCGCATTTGCCGTCGCAGCAGGTGAAAATACTGAGCGGGCGTCGTGCAGTTGCATACCTGAAGGTTTTCCTCGGCGCAGAGTTGAAGGAAACGCTCGAGTCTGGCGCTGGAGTGTTCCGGGCCCTGCCCCTCATAACCGTGCGGCAGAAGAAGAACCAGGTCGCATGGTTCCTGCCACTTTGCTTCCGAGCCTACAATGAACTGGTCGATGATTACTTGGGCGCCGTTAGCAAAGTCACCGAACTGTGCTTCCCAGAGTACGAGCGCCAGAGGGTCGGCAACGCTGTACCCAAATTCAAACCCCAGCACGGCAGCTTCTGAAAGCAAGCTATCGAAGACCGAGAAGGGAGCCTGACCCGGCTGAACATTATTGAGAGGAACATACTCGCGGCCGCTATTTGCATCGTACAAAACAAGGTGTCTCTGGCTGAAAGTGCCACGCCCGCTATCCTGTCCGCTCAATCGGACGGGAGTTCCTTCACACAACAGTGAACCGAACGCGAGAGCTTCTGCAAAAGCCCAATCGATGCGAGCTTCACCATTGAGCAGATGTTTCCGTTCGTCAAGTATCTTCGATAGTTTTGGATTGACGGAAAAACCGTCCGGCACTTCCGTTATTGCTTGAGTAATTTTCCGCAGTAGGTCAACGCCGACACTTGTTGAACCGAGCGGTTGCGCTGCTTCAAGCTCGTCAGCTGAGATCGCAAGAGGAACATCGGGCTTGAAGCGCATCTCACGTTTCTGGGCTGCTTCAAATGCCCGTTCATAACGCTGACGCGTTTCTTCATTGATAGCCCCCAGTTCTTCTTGCGTGATCACCTGCTGATGGAGGAGAGTCTCTGCATATAACTGGCGCACTGAAGGGTGGTGTTTGATTTTTTTATACAAAAGAGGCTGCGTGTAACTTGGTTCATCCCCTTCGTTATGTCCATGGCGACGGTAGCAGAACATATCAATTACCACATCCCTCTTGAACCGTTGGCGGTATTCGAATGCAAGCTTCGTTACACGCACCGCCATCTCCGGGTCATCTCCATTGACGTGGAATATCGGCGCCTGCACCATCTTTGCAACGTCTGTTGAATATGGAGTCGAACGGGCGTCGTCGGGTGAAGTGGTAAAGCCAATCTGGTTGTTGATGATGATATGGATTGTGCCGCCGGTGCGGTAACCCTCAAGCTGTGAGAGGTTGAGTGTCTCTGCAATAACACCTTGCCCGGCGAATGCAGCATCGCCATGAATCAGAACCGGGATAACGCGTTCGCGGGACAGATCACCATGCCGGTCTTGATGAGCACGTACAATACCCTCGACAACGGGGTTGACTGCTTCAAGGTGGCTGGGGTTCGGCGCGACTGCGATGGAAATGTTTTTGCCGGAAGTTGTCCGATGAGTGCCGCGTGCCCCGAGATGATACTTCACATCTCCTGATCCCTGAATGGTGCTCGGGTCAACGTAACCCTCAAACTCCGAGAACATTTTGGCCAGTGACTTGCCGATTGTATTTGCCAGTACATTCAACCTTCCCCTGTGTGCCATGCCGATAACGATTTCCTGTACTCCAGTGTCTGCCGCGTCCTCCAGGAGGATATCCAAAATGGGCATGAGAGTTTCGGCTCCTTCGAGGGAGAATCGCTTATGGCCGATAAATCTTGTGTGAAGGAATTTCTCCAGGTTCTCTGCTGCCGTCAGCTTCTTGAGAATCTGCGTTCGTATTTCGTTCTTCAATTCTGATTTGTTGCGTGCGGGCTCCATGTGTTCTTGCAGCCATTGCTTTTGCGACGGATCCTGAATGAACATATATTCAATGCCGACATCGCTGCAATACGTCTCACGAAGAATATCCAGTATTTCCCGGAGTGTTGCGGTTTGTGTACCGCCAAGTCCACCGGTAAGAAACCGCCGGTCAAGATCCCAGACACTCAAACCATAGTATGCCGGATCAAGTTCGGCATGGTGATGTGGTTCGTGAACGAGAGGATCGAGATGTGCGATGAGATGGCCGCGCACGCGGTACGCGTTGATGAGCTGCAACACCCGTGCCTGTTTTTCGATTTGCTCGAGAGTCTGTGAAGCACCGCCGAATGATGGATTCCGGTCCGTGGACCACCGGATGGGTTCATAGGGTATTTTCAAATCAGAGAACGCTTGATCGTAAAATCGATCTTCACCCAGCAATAGAGCGTGGATGCGCGCCAGAAATTGTCCCGACTCGGCGCCTTGAATGACCCGGTGATCGTACGTGCTTGTTATTGTCATTACCTTGCTGATCCCGATCATGGAAAGCGTTTCTGTTGACATTCCCTGGTACTCGGCGGGATGGTCGATCGTCCCAGTTGCAATGATAGCGCCTTGCCCCGGCATTAACCTCGGTATAGAGGAGAGAGTCCCAACCGTTCCCGGGTTTGTGAGTGTGATGGATGTTTCTTGGAAGTCTGATGGCTCGAGAGAGTTTGTTCGCGCTTTCTGTACGATTGTATTGTACGCACGAACAAAGCCGGCAAAATCCATTACGTTGGCGTCCTTCACATTGGGAACCACAAGCGATCTGCTGCCGTCCTTCCTCGTTAAATCGATAGCAAGGCCTATATTGACATGTGGGTGCTCAGTTTTGTGTGGTACACCGTCGATGCGGGTGAACGCGGCGTTGAGATTGGGGTAGTCCTGCAGCGCTTTCACGATAGCCCATGAAATGATGTGGGTATAAGAAACCTTCGCTTCAGTACTCACACTGAAGTATTGATTCATGAGGCGGCGATTTTCTTCAAGCACTTTTACGGGGAGGGTTCGAACCGATGTCGCGGTAGGCAGCGCGAGGCTTGCTTCCATATTTTCGACAATCTTTGCTGCGGCCCCGCGGATTGCTGTTGCCTGTTCCTTTGAGGTGATTGGCGAAGGGGGCAGTGGAGGGCTCTTCGCCTTCTCAACTGCAGGCTCCGCGGTTTTAGCGCTGTTGCCATTTCCCGGGTTCTGAAGCACAGTCTCGAAATATTGCTGCCAGTTTTTGCTCACTCCCGCCGGATTGTTGAGGTATTCATGCAAAAGTTCTTCCACAAGGCCTGCATTTGGGCCGAACTCTTCCAACAGAGCCTGAAGTTTTTCAGATTGATCCATATTCTCGTTGTTGCATTGATCGGATTTGCAACTTCAAACACTTGTGTAGGAAGATAAGAAAATGCGGTGTGGCAATCCACCCGCGCTGTACTTTCAAATCATTTTC
>JBGPGQ010000019.1:0-19539 GCA_041483995.1 Bacteroidota bacterium | reverse complement strand
CGAGAACGGAACTCATACAAGAATCCTTGTGGTCTATCCTCCAGCTATGGAATCGAGCTGGAAGAAAACAGCCAATGACTTCCAGATAGACAATCATATCAAGTTTGTTACAAACGGCAGCCTGCACAAAATCCTTGACCCGGAGAGGTATCACTACGAATACCCGTCTTCAGATCAGTACGACCTTATCATTGTGGACGAATCGCACAAGTTCCGCAATGACTACACAGAGCGATTTGAATTGCTTCAGCAGATATGCAAAACGCGGCGGAGTACTCCATCGGAAACAGGCGACGACAAGAAGAAAGTCATTCTTGTTTCAGCTACCCCTTTGAACAATACCCCGGAAGACATCGAGAACCAGGTCTATCTTTTTCAGGACCCACGTAACTCCACGCTTGACATCAAGAATCTCCAGCAGTTCTTCAAACCGCTGAAGGATGAGTACAAGAAATTGAGTCGTGAAGAGAAGATTGACGTCAAGAAAGTGAAGAGGATTTTTGAAAGGATACGTGACGGCGTAGTCGAGCCGTTGGTGATCCGACGGACTCGTAAGGATATCGAAAACAACCAGGAGTATTTGGATGACCTTAAGGAACAAAAAATAGCTTTTCCAAAGGTGAAACCTCCGGTTGAAGTGCGATACGAATTTGATGATGATCTCAGCAAATTGTTTTATGATACGATTACCTTTCTGACAAGGCGTGATGACAAGGACAAAGAAACGGACGGTATCGAGTATTACCGGTACCGGGCGATAGAGTTTCTCTCAAAAGAGAAGGACAAGAAGCTCTATGGTGATGTAACCTCTATTGCCGCTCGCTTGGCGGCGATTATGAAAACGCTGATGGTCAAGCGCCTTGAGAGCAGCTTCTTTGCATTCAGGCAATCGTTAAAGCGTTTCAAGAGAGCCACTGACAACATGATTGCGTGGTTTGAGGACGACAGGATTCCCATTGCCCCCAGTTTTGACGCCAACGATTTCCTCGAAGAACATTCGATGGAAGAGCTGGAAGCACGAATGAACGATAAGGGCGGCAACAACCGGATGTTCAAGGCAAACGACTTCACCAACGACTTCCTGGAGAATCTGAGGAAGGACAAGAAGTTTATCGACGAGCTGGTCCGGCGTTGGGATAAAGTCGGCGATGAGGATCCAAAGATGGATAAGTTTCTTGATGAGTTGAAAACTACATTCCTTGATCCGAAAAAGAACAAGAGCGGCAAGCTGGTAGTCTTCACTGAGTCCAAGGAAACGGCCTCGTACATCATGGAGAACCTTGAGAAGAAGAAATTCAAGAAACTCCTGAGCATTGATGCCTCCAACCGTAAAACGATGCAGAATACGATTGCAGAGAACTTCGATGCGAACTATGAGAAGGAGCAGAAGAACGACCATGACATTGTCATCACTACCGAGGTACTGGCGGAAGGCATTAACCTCCACCGTTCCAATACCATCCTGAACTACGACGTGCCGTGGAACTCGACGAAGCTGATGCAACGTATTGGTCGTGTGAACCGCATCGGTACGGAAGCAAAACATATTTACGTGTACAACTTCTACCCGACAGACAACGCCGAGAACCAAATCCATCTCTCAGACATTGCCATAAAGAAGCTGCAAGCATTCCACACGGCGTTTGGCGAAGACAACCAGATTTACTCGCTCATTGAGGAGGTTGGCGAGGGTGCACTCTATGGCAGTAAGATCGTGGAGGAAGAGAGCGAGATACAAAAGTACCTTGTTGAGCTTCGAGAATTCAGGAAAGCACATCCGAAGGAATTCAAGAAGATTCAGGGCTTGCCGTTCCGGGCGAGGGTTGGGAGGAACAAGACCAGTGTGGTTCAGGACGAGTATCCGATCCCCGGCTCAACAATAGTGTACCTCAAGAGCAAGAACCACCCTGGTGTGTTCTACTATGTCAGTCAGGAAAATGTCCTTGATGAACTCTCGTTCATTCAGGCGGTGCGGATACTCAGAAGTATCCCAGAGGAACAGGGGGTCTCTCTTCATGGACACCACCATATGCATGTGCAGCAGTCTCTTGAGCATTTCAAAGAAGATGTACAGGTTCAGGCTGTTGAGGCCATTACACGGAAGTCATTGAACCCGGCGGAGAACAAAGCAATCTCCAACATTCAAATGGTGATCGGTTCTGCACCCACAGCGCAAAAGAAGGCCGTCCTTGCAGAAGCGATTGAATTGATCAAGGCGGGCGGCATAAGAGGGCTTGCAAAGGATGTGAATGATTTCTTCAAGACAAATTCACCCAGAGACCCGTCGGCGTTTTTTGACAAACTCTTTCGTGAGGTACTGGACCGCTACAAGATTCGAACCGACTCCGACAAGGAGCAGGCACATCGCATTGTTCACAAGCCCTACATTGTCCTCTCGGAAAGTTTCTCTGAGTAGCCATGGCCACAGACAAATCCATCCAGCAAGCGCTGGTCGTTCCGTATAGTCTTCCGTATTTCAGTCAGCATGTTCTGCAACCCATCTTCGGAGAACATCTGACGGTCTACGCTTCATCCATTCCCATGCCGCTCAATCCATCCGAAACACGCGTGGCAACGTCAATCAAAAAGTACGGTGAGATCAAGCTGACCGACAATCGAGAGGTTGACTTGTACGAGGTTGCTCTTTCTGAGAGCGTTGTCGTAGAGCGAAACAAAGTGAGCATTGGAACCCTCGTTAAGAAACTCATTTATGGTAACAACGCCGTGCTGGCGAACTTCCACTACCCGGATCATCCGGAGCGAAGCTGGCGCTTTTCATTCATCGCCAAAGATCAGATCCTCGAAGATGGGGAAGCGAGAAGAGTCGAGACAAACCCGAAGCGCTATACCTACATCCTGGGACCCAACGAACGCTGCAAAACCGCAGGTGAACGGTTCAGCACGCTCTCAACTCAATCGGAGTTCACGGTCAAGGCATTCGAGGATGCGTTCTCTGTTGAGAAGCTCTCCGATAAGTTCTTCAAGGAGTACAAGGAACACTATCAGGCATTTGTTGACCACCTGAGCAAGCGTGCGACAAAAGCCTCAGTGTTCAATGGCGATGAGAAAGCAGTCCGTGACTTTGCCAAGAAACTTCTTGGCAGAATTGTCTTCCTGCATTTCGTCCAGAAGAAGGGCTGGCTTGGCGCTACCAATGATCGATGGCAGGACGGCAACCGGAATTTCATTCAGGACTTGTTCCTTTCATCCGGCAAGAAGGAGACGTTCTACCCGCTCTGGCTTCGTACGCTCTTCTATGACTCTCTGAACAATCCCGAGAGAAAGAACAATAGCTTCAAGCTTCCCGACGGTACAACCGTCATGGTTCCGTACCTCAACGGCGGATTGTTTGAAGATGATGACCCGAAGGGGACACTAACATTTCCTCCAAGCTTGTTCGAAGACCTCTTCGAGTTCTTCAACCAGTACAACTTCACGATCTATGAAGACAGCCCCGACGACCACACCGTTGCCGTTGACCCGGAAATGCTGGGACACATCTTTGAGAACCTGCTGGAGGACAACAAGGACAAGGGGGCGTATTATACTCCCAAGGAAATCGTCCACTATATGTGCCAGGAGAGCCTGATCGAATATCTTGCCACGAAGTTGGACATACCGGAGAGCGTGGCCTACCAGAAATTGGGCACAGACCAGACTCAGATGTTTGGCAACGAGGTAAAGAAGGGTCAGTTCGATCTGTTGAATGAACACAAGACACCATCACCCGGCATCACACGGGAGGACGTTGAGCGGTTCATCAAGCAAAAAGAAACTACGCTACAGATTATCGCCCACGCCAAAAACATCAACAAGCACCTGGATGATGTGAAGATTTGCGACCCGGCAATCGGCTCGGGCGCATTTCCGATGGGATTGCTGCAAGAGATTTTTTACGCAAAGCAGGTGCTCAAGGAAATTGCTGACGTGCCGGAGCTGCGTTCAGTGAAGAACGCCGACATAAAAGAGAACATCATCCAGAACTCGATCTACGGCGTTGACATTGAGAAAGGCGCCGTGGATATTGCCCGGCTCCGCTTCTGGCTCTCGCTGATTGTGGATGAGGAACTGCCGAGAGTGCTCCCCAATCTGGACTTTAAGATTATCGTGGGAGACAGCCTACTGCCGAAGCTTCGTGTGAACGACGAGGAGGAGATTGTTGACATTGATTGGAGTGTCGTTCTCGATACGACTGATCGGTCCGTTCCTGCCAACAAGGCAAAAATAGAGAAACTGAGGGCAGACCTCAATCAACTCGTGATTCAACAGCGAAAGTATTTCTCTGTAAGAACCGAGAAGGACAAAACAAAGCTCAAGCAGACAATACGAGACCTGAAGATTGAGATTCTGGTTACGCAGTTACAACTGGATAAGATAAAATACTCCGAGGCAAGCGTTACAACCCAGGATATGTTTGGTGGAGGGAAGAAGGACAAACAGGAGAAGCAGAAGAAGGCAGAAGTTGTACTCAAGCTTGCAGGCTACCAGCAAACCATCAAACACCTTGAGCAATTGCAAAAGCATCCCAACAAGCCGTTGCAGTTCTTTGACTGGAAGCTGGACTTCCCGGAGATACTGAACAGCGCTATTGCGCAGCACAAAGGGTTTGATATTTTGATAGGGAACCCACCCTACGGCGCAACACTTGAGGATAAATCAGTTTTGAAGAATGCTTATCCCCGAACCAGTTTTGGTAATATAGATTCATACAAGTATTTCATTGACAGAGGCATTTCGCTCAGATCTTCAACGGGTTCCCTTTGCTATATCACATCAGATTCCTATCTCGAAAAGGACTATTTCGAGGATCTAAGGAAGCTTCTATTAGAGGCTTCGTCCTCATTGATTAATATACATTTGGGAGATAACATTTTTGAAAAAGTCAGTTTGCCGACCTGCATAATCCAAAGTCTAAGACAAAAAGGTGATGGCTGCCGCGTGTATTTTGCCGACCTTTCGATCTTTGAAAGCAGTCAGAAACTTCAATTACTCGAAAGTCATGATTTCAGTTTGGTACGTATTGATCCATTGTTAAACAACTCGCTTCTTTTTGTAGCAAGAAGGGGGATTGTGAACGACCAAGCATTTGACACATTAATATCATGCTATGATCAGGTAATGGGGGTTAAGGTATACCAAGTTGGTAAGGGTAAGCCCAAGCAAACGTCACGCGAGATCAATAATGATGTATTCATTTCTGATAAGCGATTGACAAATGTATATCATAAGTTTATTGATTCTGGCGTAAAAAGATACTATTACGAATGGAACCACACATACATCAAGTACGGAAAATGGTTGGCGGAACCTCGGGAGTTGAAGTACTTCCTAAGCCCAAAGATTCTAATTCGTGAGGTGGTCAATCCACGTATATTTGCTTGCTATGTGGAAGAGCCAGCAGTTGTTAAAAACACAAATGCTGTAGTAATTGCGAAGACGAAAGAATTCGACCTGAAATATCTGCTGGGGATCATAAACTCGACGTACTTCAATGATTATGTAACAAAGACTTCTCCAAAGAGTAAGAACAAATCATTCCCGAGTATCACTTCTAATCTCATTAAGAACTTCCCAATGATAGGGACTTCTTCAGCCAATCAAACGAAAATTATCAATGTGGTCGACAGAATCCTCTTAGCAAAGAAGAAGGACCCATTAGCGAAGATAGCTCAATTAGACCTAGAGATAGATGTCATGGTCTATCATCTCTACAATCTCACGTATGCCGAGGCGAAAGTGATCGACCCCGCGCTGACGGAAGAGGAGTTTGAGAAGGGGCGGGCGGAGAAATAGCGATGGCCTGAAATGACTCGGGAAACACCTCCATTGCAGGGGACAAGCTGCGACACATTTGCGGCAGTGGTGAAGAACTATGCGGAGGAGTCGGCAAGGTTCTACGTGCGGATGGTGCCGGCAGCTACTCCTTGGTTAGAAGAGGCCCTAAAAAAAGACGACCGCACAACAAATGTTGCGCGGTCGTCCAGTAGCGGGGACCCAAACTTTTGGACGCGCACAACTTCTATCGAGTTAAAATTACTGGGCGAGTCCAGAACCAGCAGGAATAGCAGCAGCCTCATCATTCATCCTTAGAATGCAACATAGATGTAGTACACTCCCCCCAACATCACGAACACTCCAGCGCCACGCTTCAACCACGTTGCGCCTTTCGACTGTTCCGTCCAGTTGAGATATTTCTGCGCTGTTCCCGCCGCACCTCCAGCTGCCACGATCACAGCACAGTGACCCACGCCGAACGAAGCGACAAGAGAGAGTGCCTGAAACATGTTCGTCGTCGCCACACTGAACGCCACACCAAGCACCGGTGCCATGTAGGCGAACGTGCACGGACCAAGCCCGATACCAAAGATGAGTCCCAACAGCAAAGCACCTTTCCACCCGTGGGCTAAAGGGGTTTGTGGTATGAACCCATTCCACGATAAATTGATGACATCCATTAGGTAAAGGCCGACGACGAAAAATACTCCGGCCATGATGACGTTGCCCCAGATACCGACATCGCCCATCATCCGGCCTGCTGAAGCGGTGATCGCACCAATCAATCCGATAGTGATGAGAATTCCGATCCCGAATACGAGAGAGAGTGAGTAGGATCGCTTCACTCCTTCCTTTCCCTGACTGCTGATGTATCCGATAACAAGCGGAATACTGGAGAGATGGCACGGACTAAGAAGAATGCTGATGACACCCCATCCAAATGCAGCAACAAGAGCCATTCCATATGTCTCGCTCATAGCCAAAGTCAGCCATGTGAAAAGCTCATCGAGCATGGGCTATCCTTCGCTGCGAACTTTCAAACCACGTTTCTGAAGGAGTTTGTCGATCTCTGCTTCAGGATAGAATCCTTCGTGCCGGAAGAACTCCTTGCCCTTCTGATCCAAAAACACCTGCGTCGGTATGACCTGTATGCCGTACTTTTCCGCATACTCGGACTGATCGGATTTCCAGACGTCATAGAACACGACCTTCACCTGCTGGCCATACTTCTGCTCGATTGCCTTCATCACGGGTTGCATCTGACGGCAAGGAACGCACTTCACTGAACCAAGCTCAACAAATGTCACAAACGGTTTCTCGTTCTTTGTGTCGGATTGGGATGTTGATTTGTTTGTCTTCGATTGCCCTACGGCAGTTGCTGTGATCATGCTGACTGCAATCAGAACAACAAGGATGAGTTTTTGCTGATTCATAAGTTCTACCCCTTGATCCATTGTAAGAGTTGTGAGTCTTTGGGCACAATCCCGACACTTTTCACCACGCCGTTCACGACCAGCCCGGGTGTAGTCATGATCCCGTATTTCATGATCTCCTTGAAATCAGAGACCTTCTCGATATCAACATTGAGTTGATGCGTAGCCACGAGTTGACGAACTCTCTCTTCAAGTGTCTTGCATTTCGAGCAACCAACACCAAGCACCTGTACTTTGATTCTTGTTTCCATATTCCCTTTCAGATGGTCATTAGTAGATGAAGTTGAAAACATATCCAACGATCAGAATGCCCGTTGCGACAACTCCCACAAAAATGAATATGAGCGGAAGCTTCAGAACCTTTTTCAGGATGATTGTTTCCGGAAACGACAGCCCAATCACCGACATCATGAACGCCAGAACCGTTCCGAGTGATGCCCCTTTCTCCAGCAACGCCTGCACAATGGGAATAATGCCAGCGGCATTGGAGTACAGGGGAACACCAATGAGAACCGAAATAGGGACTGACCACCAGGCAGACTTGCCCATGATACTCGCCATGAAGTTCTCAGGAACGAACCCATGGATGCCCGCTCCGACTGCGATACCTACAACGACGTACAGCCAGACCTTTCCTACGATGTCGCGCACCGACTCGAAGCCATGCTCAATTCTCTGAGCGAATGGCATTGCTTCATCTGGAACCATGCCCGAACCCGGCCTGATCGCGTAGACCCAGTCCTCCACAAACCGCTCAACTTTGAGTCTTCCAATCACGTATCCAGCGGTGATTGCGATGAGGAGCCCTGTACCCGCATACAGCAGTGCCGTCTTCCATCCGAAGAGTCCGAACAGAAGGACTAGCGCAATCTCGTTGATCATCGGTGCTGCAATCAGAAACGAGAATGTTACGCCAAGCGGAACACCGGCTTCAACAAAGCCAATGAAGAGGGGGACTGCCGAACAGGAACAAAACGGTGTGACGACGCCGAGAAGGCTGGCAAGTATGTTCCCCGTGAAGGTCGATCGCTTTCCAAGAATTCTCCGGGTTCTCTCCGGTGAGAAATAGCTCCGGACGATCCCGACGAGGAACACGATCAGCGTGAGTAGCAGCAGAACCTTTGGGACTTCATACAGGAAAAACCGAACCGCCTCGGTCAACATCGAGCCGGGCATCATTCCCGGCAGGGAATGAACCACAGCATCAACAGCCGGCTGCAGAAAGACATAGATGACGACCCAGACCGGCAGCAAAAGTAGGGGGAGAGCGTAGGTTCTCTTCTCAGAGACAGGTGCAAACGACCATGCCCGTGTGTTCATTGACGTGACTGTTGGATCAGCTCCTTGATTGTTTCCACCGTGGGCACACGTCCCTGGCTGACCACTTTCCCATCTATCACATGTCCGGGTGTTGACATGATCCCATACAACGACATCCCTTGATAGTCTTCAACCTTCTGTATGATTGCATCGAGGCTCAGCTGTTCGACAGCTTCTCGTGTGCGTCGTTCGAGAGTTTTGCAGTTCATGCATCCGGGTCCAAGTACTTTGATTGTCATTTGTGTCTTTCCCTTTTCTGTCATGTGTGGATCAGGCTTCTTCCAATGCCTCGGCCTTCTTCTCGACCTCCTGACGTGCAATCGCCATTGCGATATCGAGAATCTTGAAGATACGTTCATCGGCAACCTTGAAATTCACCCGCAGCCCTTCTTTCCACGATTTGAGGATTCCCGCCTGCACGAGAATCTTGAGATGACGGGAGAGATTGGATTGCTCGAGTTCCAAAGCCGGTGCGAGCTCGCAGTTGCAGCGGATATCCTTGCGAAGATACTCGATGATGCGAATACGATTCGGATGGGCGAGTGCGACGAGAATGTCGGCTTTCAAATTTGCTGAAGTTTTCATCAGTTGTCCTTGAGTTATTAACTGTATGAGTATACACTCATATTCTATGCCAGCAAAGGAATGCGCCGATTGACAGGTTTTGGCACAAGTCAGGGCGGCACGTTCTCAGATCTTGGAAGACCCGTGTCAATGGTGAGAACCAGATAAAGGGGTGTGGTTGTGGGGGCCAACGGCTATGTTGGCGTTTGAGGATACAAACAGGATAAGCCCATCTCATTTCAAGAAGAGCCGGTGAGTCTCCAGTTGGAATCTAATTTGAAGAAGCAAGCAGCTCCTTTTCCACAGCCTCTTTCAAAGCTTCTTTTGGCAAGGCACCGACGGCCATCTTCGGCTGTCCTTTCAAAGGCACGAACAAGATTGATGGAATACTCCGGATGCCGAATGCACCGGCCACTTCCTGCTCTTCCTCAGTGTTCAGCTTGTAGAAGTTCACCTTTCCCGCGTATTCCTCGGAAAGTTCGTCGATGACGGGTCCGACCATCCTGCAGGGACCACACCATGGGGCCCAGAAGTCAATTACCGCAGGCAACTCTCCTTCAAACTTCCATTCCTTGTTCTTCTCGTAGTTGAACACCTTGTTCAGGAACGATTCTTTTGTCAAATGCTCTGGCATGATTCTCTCTTTGGTTGTTATTGTATTGATACACTTTTCTCAAACAGCAGCGATAACGCGTTCAAGTCGCAGTTTCACTTCATCTGCAATAGGTTCAATAGCCGCGTTGTCCATCACTTTGGTCATCGACATCGGGTCGAACGCTGCAACAACACTCTTTCCGTTCTTTTCATAGACCACAACATTACATGGTAACAACAGCCCAATCTCTTCTTCAGCCTGTAGTGCCTTCTGTGCAAACGCAGGGCTACAGGCGCCCAGAATCTTGTACTTCTTGAAATCAACGTTCAGCTTTTTCTTCAGTGTGTCTTTCACGTCGATAGTCGTCAACACACCAAAGCCTTCCTTCTGAAGTTCTGCCGTGACCTTCTCAACCGCCTCATCGAATTGCATATCAACCGACTTTGAAAACCCGTAGGCCATTCTTGTTCGTCCTTCCGATGTACTATCGCGGCGTCATCATGAATCCGATCAGCGCGCCATAGAGAGTGCTGATCCACGGATTGCTTGTAATGGGACACGTTCCTGTCTTGCATCCGACAAACCTGTAGTACAGAAAGCCGCCTGCCGCACCAAGCAATACCGGGAACACACGTCCCGCCCAAAGACCGATCACTTCAGACCCTAAGAGTTCCATTCAGAGATCCCGCCATTCATGTTTGCAACCGTGAATCCAAACTTCTTCAATCGTGTGGCTGCTGAAATGCTTCTGTTCCCCGATTGACAGTAGCAGATGATTTCCTTGTTCTTATGCTTCTCGATCTCTTTCATCCTTCGTCCAAGCTCATGGAGTGGAATATGAAGAGAACCCTTGATGCTCTTCCGTTGCCGTTCTGCATTCGTTCTCACATCAAGCAAGACCAGTGAGCCGGGCTGCTTCATCCGTTCTGCGACTTCCTGCGGCGAATAGGACTTCAAACCCCGAAGCTGTAATCTGCGTCGGATATACAGCGCCACAGCAAGAAGAATGAAAACGTACAGTATGATCTGAGGAGTTGTCATCCTTATCAGTCCAGACCACATGCGCCGCCACAGCATCCGCCGTCAGTAGAGCAGGATGGCACAACATCTGCTGAAGAACCATATCCCACCGCAACGTTGGGTGCGGAGAGTAAGCGTGTGTGTTCTTTCGATTCACATGAAGGACAGACAACATCGTCAATCACTTCACACACCTTATGGAACACATCATAGGTTTTGTCACAGCTATTGCACTTGTAATCGTAGATCGGCATGTAACGATCCTTCCTTCAAATGATGATGTTAGTTCGCCAGCAAAGCGGAGCGTTCATTGATCCGGGCCGATTCGATTCTGTACGAATGGGTGATCTTCACCTTTGGCGTGAGCATCGCCGATACCGAGCAGTACTTTGTTGTCGAGAGCTCGATAGCGCGTTCAACATCTGTTGGATTGACACCATCGCCAAAGAACACATACTCAATGTGAATGTCGGTGAAAACTTTGGGATGCTCTTCTGCCTCTTCGCCTGTAAGATACATCTCAAATCCCTGAAGTGGTACTCGTTTCTTCTTCAGAATGTTCACCACATCGCTTGCAGTACACCCGGCGAGGGCGTAGAGCACAAGTTCCTTTGGCCGGGATCCAGCTTCCGTTCCACCCACTGCAATCGGTCCATCCATAGTGACCCAATGATTGGAATCTCCCTTTGCCGCAAACGCAAGCCCATCCATCTGTTTTAGCATCGCATGTTTTATCATTGTCGTCCGTCCCTTCGATTTTCGATTGTGAACTCCTACCATATAGTTGGATGCGGCAAAGCACGGGAAAGGGTCACGTTTTCTTAGTGGCCTTCTTATCCTTGGACGTCCAGCCGGTAACTGTTCCGACGAGAGCTCCGTAGCCCGTGCTGACGTATGGGTTCGACGAAATTGGACATGTGCCGTTTGCACAGCCTATGAAATAGTAATATGCAAAACCCACCATCCCTCCTGCGAGGGCAAGAAGTCCCCGTTTCAGCCAGATATTCATGTGCGATTCTCTTTCCATTGTCGCCTGATGATCGCGTCGAGATACGCCGATGTTGCATTGATGAGCAGGTCGCTCTCGCACTCCCGCCTGAATCGGTTGCACCACTCTTCTTTGATTTTTATTGCTTCACCGTGCGAACGAGCGAGCTTAATTCGTCCTTCTGCCTTTTTACAATATTCATGTACCAACTCATGCTGCGCGGTATCGGTCGGATGCTTTACCATACGCTCCATGGTCATCTCGCCTGCGTGGAGACTTCTTTTCTGGTGGATATTTTGAACGGCAGGTAAAGCGGACAGAAACTCACAAGGCTCGTTCCGAAAAACACAACTGCCAACACACCAAGCACCGTGGCAACAACTCCTTCGATCTGACCTGTGAGTAGAAGCCCAGCAATTACAAACGCCGCTACGATCCTGATCATCCGATCGGTGGTTCCCATATTCTTTTTCATACTCTGTCCTTTTGATGAATGTAAAGATTGGTAGACTCTATATAGATGAGATGCAGCGAGGAAGAAAAGGGGTCAGGAATTGTGAAGTTACCTTGTCGCCCGGCGGCGAGGGCGTGATTCCCAGACAATATTGATGGTTTTGATGAGCCGCTTGTGCGTTGCAGATGGAACCCGTGGACTTGGTGCTGATTTGTACAGAGAAACCGTCTTCTTTACTGAGTCAAGCAATGCTGTACAATCGGGACATGTTTCGAGATGTCTTAGCACTTGCCGACATTTGGCGGAGTTGGGATCGGCATCGAGATTATCACATATACGGAGATATGCTTCTTTGCATTTCATTGCTTTACCTTTACATGCGAGCTCAAGTATGGCGTGAGTTCGGTTCTAAGGAACGCTCGCGCCCTGCGGAGGCGTGATTTCGTTGC
This sequence comes from Bacteroidota bacterium, assembly GCA_041483995.1. Classification (GTDB taxonomy): domain Bacteria; phylum Bacteroidota; class Ignavibacteria; order UBA10030; family UBA6906; genus JBGPGQ01. Next base: position 6,941 of record JBGPGQ010000019.1, on the reverse strand, counting down.
TTCTTCTGATATCCCGAGAATCTTTGCCGTTTCGTCTCCAGACTTTCCTTCAAGATCCCTGAGTACAAACACAACTCTGTAGTCCACAGGCAATTTCAGCACTGCTTTGTCCATATAGGCCTGAAACTCCTTTTTGATCAGAACATCAGCCGGAGTCTCATTCCATCGTGCGATGTGTTCTGCGAATGTTCCGTCGTCCTTCATCGGCGGATCATCCAACGATTCGAGGAGGTCGCCCAGCTTCCTCTTCCGGTGCTTCATCAGGCAATTGTTTGTCACAATGCTGTAGAGCCACGTGCTGAACTTGGACTTGCCGTCAAACGCGCCGAGCTTGCGATAGACGTTGATGAACGTATCCTGGAGAGCTTCCTCAGCCTTTTCCCTATCCCGGCAGACCTTGTACGAAAACCTGTACACGGTCTCTTCGTATCGTTTCACCAATGCTGAGAATGCCGACTTGTCGCCTTTGGCGGCAGCTTTGATCAGCTTCTGATCAGTTCTCTCTTCTATCATGTTGGATGCTATGAAAGCAAAAACGAGTCAGGTCAACCTGTGCGATAGGCTGGAGAAAATGTAGAGGAAAGGTGAGAGAGAAGCAACGAGGGGTCTGTTGCCATCCCCTTCGAACAACATCGGAAACAGATATTCTCAAAGCGCAATACCCAGGGTAGGGAATTATCAAATTTTGTCTCAATCATCCTCTACTTCGGTCTCTTGTGTTGATATTCTCAACGGTTCAGTCACATTTCTCAACACCCTCCGGCAAGCAATTCCCTCCACATGGTTGACGTTCGGCAATTGTTGCAGTGGAACACTAATTGCAGCAAGTGCAATGTCACTAGTGGAAAATGGAATGGACCACTTCCGCGCAGAAGGGTTGTTGCGCCTCACTTTGGTTACACAAAAGATTGCACGTTGTCTCGCCAGCGATGCCGGGCTGAGGGTCAACGAATTCCACTGCATGATGCAATTGTATCTTGAGAAACCATGCTGTGTGCGATCGCTTACCGAGATCCTCGGCATAGGGTCTACGTCTACTTCCAAGCTTCTCCGTTCTCTCGACAAGAAAGGATGGATTACGCGCAGCCTTGATGAGAGCGACAGACGCAAGGAGGTGGTTGCTTTAACGCCGCCCGGAACCGAGGTTATCCAAAGAATCATGCAAGCTGCTGATGCAGCCGCACGGTCCTTGATTGAACAACTGCCTCTCGACCGCCGCGAGCCTTTTACGGAGTGCGTCCATACTGTTACCAAACATATCAAAACACTCTCCAACCATACTTAGGAAAGGTCACCACATGAATCAGTCGATTACCAGAAAAGAATTCTTGAAGAATAGCACCAAGATCGCCGCTGGTGCAACGCTCGGTGCTGGTGCCATCCAGCTACTCACAAATTCCGGTGCACGTGCCAACAAGTTGCTCACGCCCTGGCCGTGGCCATACCAGACTCTTGATGTCGAAGCAGTTCGCATTCTGGGTCATGATACATATTGGACAGCCGGTAAGGGATGCTCGTATGGCGCTTTCCATGCCATTGCGGAAAAACTTCGTGCTGTACTCCCTGATCCGTGGAACGAACTCCCCTCCGAGATCATGCTCTATGGTGGCGGTGGTGGTGCAGGATGGGGCGGACTCTGTGGTGCCATCAACGGTCCCGCTGCCCTCATCTCACTGGTTCTGCCCAGTGCACGTTCCGGCGTTCTGAATAACGAACTCTTCGGATGGTATACGCAAACCCTGTTTCCCACCGAAATCAGCAATCAGTATGCAGTGAACCACACGTTCCTCGACAATCGTTGCGACATCACATTGCCACAGAATTTGTCCGGGTCCATTCTCTGTCATGTGTCAGTTACCGAGTGGTGCAAAGCTGCAAATTACACTCAGGATGCGTTACAGCGAAAAGAGCGATGCGCCCGGGTTACTGGAGACGTGGCAGCCTTTGCCGTAAAAATCCTGAATGATGAACTCGCAGGAACCTTTGTGCCTCACTACGTACCCCCAGCAACAATCGCCGGGTGCATGTCATGCCACGGAGTAGGGACGATGAATAAAGTAGCAGCAAAAATGGAATGCACGCAATGCCACGGAGATCCTCACGCAACCGAAGTTGCCGAACCTGTTGGTGGGCTTGCTACATCATTCCAGTTACATCAGAACTATCCGAACCCGTTTAACCCATCCACTACGATTCGATTCTCAGTGCCGAATCAGGAGACGGTTAATCTCTCGGTCTACGATGTTCACGGTCAGCTCATCAAGAACCTTGTTGTGAACGCTGACTACCACCAAGGAGTGTACCAGATTGTGTGGGACGGGACAAATAACGCTGGTCAGCGCGTTGCCAGCGGCATCTATTTCTCGCGTATGAACGCGGGAACGTTCACTGCATCCACAAAGATGACAATGCTGAAGTAATCACTTCGATGGGAGAAATCAGCGAGAGCGCCAAACGGCGCTCTCGCGTTTTTTCCATTGCAGACGTGAGGTTGTACTTCTTTGGATGGACACAAACCGGCAACGGGTCTTTGGCTCCCCCCGAATCCGGAATTCACAAATCAAACAGATGTTTTTGATTCACATTTCTGATAGCGCTATATGAACGAGAGAACTGCAACACTGCGGGACTTAGGACAGTGCCAACACTGCTGGTGTGTGGAATTCGTTAACAATTATTTGTATCTTAGAAGGTGAGACTGTTCTTACGAAACATATCGGCAGTTCTGGCTGTGTGCTTCTTTGTTTCGCTCTTCTGGTGCGGTGACGCTGATTGCCTCGCGGGTGGAAGCGATGAGTCATGTACTTCGATTGTGTGTGCCTTGCTCACCGCCAATGGTGTTGGAGGACATTCAGCACCGGCTGCAGCAAAAGAATGCTCTTGTATGTGCCACGTTTCAAGTACAGTTCCACAGGGAGTCGAAGTTGCTTTCTATAGCATTGCATATCCGATTTCACTTTCGACTTCACTCTTTTCACCTACATCTCCTACTCGCCCCGTGTACCACCCCCCAATCAATGCCTGAAGGCTCCTGAGGTATTAGTGAGCCGCTGATTCGTTGCAGTCGGCCGGCTCATTCCTGAAATCACATCAAAATCATTCTTGAGGTTCACCTTGGACTTACTCTTCCAAAGGGTGGGACTGTTTGTTCTGTTGCTTGCAGCCACTGCAGAGGCCCAGCCCGTGCAAAGACTCTCTCTCCCGGAAGCAATCTCGATTGCCCTCCAAAGCAACGAACAGGTATTGACAGCACATCGGGAGGTCGATGCGGCGTCTGGACGTATTCTGCAGGCCGGGCGCATACCCAATCCCGATCTCTCTGTTACCTACAACGAAATCCCAACGAATTTCAGCTTCGGCGAGGCGGGCGAACGGGACATCGGGATCTCACAAACGATTGAATTTCCTGGTAAGCGCGGTTCACGCGTTGAGGTTGCCGAGCACGGTAAATCAATTGCAGAGTTTTCACTCTCGCGCACCAAGGCAATCGTCTCGGCGAAAGTGAAGCGAGCGTATTACCAAAGCTTGCTAGCAGGGAAAGTAGTCAGCAACCTGGAGTTAACAATTACTCTGCTTTCTGATTTTCTGAGAACTGTGACAGAACGCTACCAGGCAGGCGCAAGCAAATATTTAGACGTGATTCGGGCAAAGGTGGAGGTAACGCGACTTCGGAACGATTTGATCGACGCGAAGCGCGAGCAAGAAATGCGGCTCGGTGAACTCAATGTCTTACTGGGCAGAGCAGGCAACACGCCTGTCGTTCTCTCGGACTCCGTCACCTATCAGCCGCTCGGAATGTCTCAAGACTCTGCGATGGAGTTGTATGCGAACCAAAGCAACTTCTTGAAGATTGTAGATCGTGACGCACAGCGTAGTCAATCCGTGCTGAATCTTGCACGAACGAGTTACTGGCCAGACTTCTCACTTGGGGTTGCATTGCAAAAACGTCCGGGCACAATCTCGCCTACTGGTTCATCCTATTATCTTGGCTTTGAATTTGGGGCGAGCCTGCCGCTTTGGTTCTGGCAGGGGCCAAAGGGTGAAGGACAGGAAGCTGAAGCATTGCTCGACATCAGCAACATTCGTATTGCAGCAGCGCGGCTTCGTGTCCAGCAAAATATTCTGAGCGCATTCAAAAGAGCAAGCGTTGCACAGGAACAGTTACAGGTGTATGATACATCGCTGTTGAGCGACATAGAGGACGAATTGCGTGCGGGCATTTCAGCGTATCAAAACAATCAAGTCGATGTGCTGAACCTGTTTGACATTTATCGAACGCATCAAGCAACAAGGATTGAGTACGCTCGTGCATTGTATAATTTGCTTGCCGCAAAAGCCGAGCTTGAAGCATCGGCGGAGGTTCCAGAATGACCTATCATCGGTTATTGTCGCCGTTAGGCGAATCAAGAACGAAACAAAGTATCGTGACTTTGATCCTCTTTTGCCTCACCCTGTTTGTTGGGTGCGGGGAGAGAAAACCCGAAGAACAAAAAATGCAGCAAGATGAACACAAAAAGGAAGAGAGCAAAACGCTCACGCTTTCAAGAGACCAACTCGAACAAATAGACCTCAAGAGTGTGGCCGTTGCGTTGAGACCCCTGCCCATTCCCCTGACGTTCCCTGCCAAGGTGATGCTCAACGATCGAAATGTCGCTCATATTTCAGCACGGGTAAATGGGAGGATTGAAAAAGCGAATGCCTTCGTTGGCGATCGCGCGCAACGGAAAGACGTCTTGATTGAAATATACAGCCAAGAATTTCTCACGATGCAGTCGGAATACGTTCAAGCAGGAGAACGTCTCAAGCACACAGCGGAGGGGACACCAGATTATGGGACGGCACAGGCCATCTACAAATCAGCCCGGAGTAAGCTTTCGGTAGTTGGTAGCACAACCGAAGAGATCGATCGATTAGAAAACGAGCACACGCCACAAACCTATCTACGAGTGCGTGCCCCGTTTTCCGGGACAATCTTGAATGCAAATGCCCGAGTAGGCGAGTTCATCCAAGTAGGGACGGAACTGTATACTATTGCCGATCTCACGACCTTGTGGGTGATTGCAGATATCTATGAGAAAGATCTCCAATTGGTTCATCCCCCGATGGCAGCGACAGTGACGGTCAGTGCGTATGCGGGTAAGAAATTCCACGGGAAGCTCACCACGCTCTATGATGTTGTGGATGAGAAAACAAGGACCGTTAAGGCTCGGATCGAAGTGGATAACACGAAGGGATTGCTCAAGCCCGAGATGTTTGCAATCGTGGATGTTTTCTCTAGCAATGACAAAGCAAGACTGATTATTCCTGCCGGTGCAATATTGGGGGAGGCGGATAACCAGTACGTCTTTGCAGAAAAGAGTGACACAACATTTGAACAGCGGCCCGTGCGACTTGGCGCGGTGACGAAAGACTATGTAGAAGTTCTTTCCGGGTTAAGGGAAGGAGATCGCGTCGTCGTCCAGGGGGGCTTCTTCTTGAAATCCGAGCTTAGCAAATCGGCGTTCGGGGAGGAATAGCATGATTAACAGAATAATCGAGTTTGCTCTGAAACAGCGTCTGCTCGTCATTGCGTTCACAATCCTTGTTGCTGCGATTGGCTTCCATGCTCTGACCAATATTCCCATAGATGCGTTTCCAGACGTTACCAACATCCAAGTTCAAATACTGGCGGAAGCACCTGGGCTTTCACCGCTCGAAGTTGAGAAGCTGGTAACTTTTCCCATCGAAGTAACGATGAACGGACTTCCCCGCTTAACGCAAATCCGTTCCGTCTCGAAGTTTGGCCTCGCAGTTGTTACTGTTGTATTCGAAGATGGCGTCGATGTATACTTTGCGCGGCAGCTTGTTTTGGAGCGACTGCAGAATGCACGAGGATCTCTCCCTCCAACTCTCCCCGAACCTGAATTGGGACCGATCACGACCGGCATGGGAGAGATCTTTCAGTATTATCTCGAAAGTGACAGCCTCGATCTCATGAGCTTACGAACGATCCAGGATTGGGTCGTCAGACCGCAGCTCCGTACAGTTCCAGGCGTCACGGAGGTCAATAGTTTTGGCGGACTTGTTAAACAATACCAGATCCTTGTAGATCCAAATCGCCTGCTTAGTTACAACCTGAGTCTGGATGATCTCTTCGAGGCGGTTGAGAAAAACAATTCTGTTACTGGCGCGAACTTTCTGGAACACGCTTCGGAACAATACATCATCCGAGGAATCGGCCTCGTTCAGAAAGAACGGGACCTGGAGAACATCATCGTCAAGAACGAAGGTGGAACGCCGATCTACGTTCGGGATGTAGCCCAAGTAAGTCTCGGACCTGAGGTTCGTCAAGGAGCAGTTATGACCCCAGGGCGTGGAGAGATCAGCGCTGCGATTATCATGATGTTGAAAGGTGAGAATAGTCGAAAAGTGATACAACGGATAAAAGCAAAGATCGAAGAAATCAACAAGACACTCCCACCACATGTCAAGATTCATCCATACTACGACCAAACGGATCTTGTTGAGAAGACGATTACAACGGTGAAGACCAATCTCATTGAAGGTGGGCTGCTGGTCATTGCGGTGCTACTCGTATTCCTCGGCGATGTCCGAGCTGCATTTGTCGTGGCACTTACAATCCCGCTCTCAATGCTGTTCGCATTCATCGGCATGGAGTGGCTGGGGTTGACGGCAAACCTGATGAGTCTTGGTGCAATCGACTTCGGGATGATTGTCGATGGTTCTGTGGTAATGGTCGAGAATTTCGTCCGGAAGCTCTCGCACAAAGACCCCGAGCTGACCAAACTTCAAGTCATCGAGGGAGCCGCAAAAGAAGTCGGACGGCCCATCCTCTTCGGCATTCTCATCATTGTCGCAGTCTACTTGCCCATCCTTACCCTTCAGGGAATTGAGGGCAAGATGTTTACACCAATGGCATTCACCGTCGGGTTTGCCCTGAT